>CAZTCU010000067.1:8448-10958 GCA_964612235.1 uncultured Rhizobium sp. | reverse complement strand
GGCTCGAAATGCGCCTTCCCGATCAGCGCCGTCTTGTAGTTCTTCTTCTCTTTCAAATACCGGGCAACCGAAGGCGCATCCGCAGGCAACGGTACCCCATTCATCCACACCCCATGCGTCGAAACATACTGCCCAGTCACCATCGTAGACCGCGCCGGCATGCAAACGACATTCTGCGCATGGCACCGCGTATAGTTGATGCCATCCTTCGCCAGCTTATCGATAGCAGGCGTCCGAGCGACCTTCTGCCCGTTCACACCAATAGCGTCGAACCGCATCTGATCGGTGGTGATGAAAAGAATTTTCCGGCCCATGCTTCGCCCCTTCAAACCAAAACTTGTCATCCCCGGCCGAGTGAAGCGGTAGCTTCACGAGGGGAAGGGGACCCAGGTGTTAGATACCGATCAGTGCGGAACACCTGGGTCCCCTTCCCCTCGCTGTCGCTCGGCCGGGGATGACAAAGGGAGTATCGGTGCTCGATAGCTAACGACCAACGCCTCTTTTCAAAACCACGTCACAATCTCATCCATATTCGGACGCGGCCGTTCTTCCAGCTTCACATCCGATGTGCCGATGTAGACAAACCCCGCAATCCGCTCCCCCGGCTTCAATCCCAACCCTTCCTTCACATGCGCATCGTAAGCGCACCATTCCGTCAGCCAGTTCGCGACATAGCCAAGCGAGTGCGCCGCGATCAGCATGTTCTGGCAAACCGCGCCCGACGAAAGCACCTGCTCCCATTCCGGTATCTTGATGTTTTCCGTCACGCGGCTCACCACGCCCACCACCACGGGCGCGCGCAGGAATCTTTCGCGTTCTGCCTCCTGGTGCTTGTCCTTTTCGCCCGCCGCCTTCTTCGCTTCGGCCAGCACGTCGCCCATGCGTTTGCGGCCCTTGCCCTCGAACACGATGAACCGCCACGGAAACAGCTTGCCGTGATCGGGCACGCGCGCCGCGGCCTGCAGAATCAGCGCCAACTCCTTCTTGTCCGGCCCCGGTTCCGTCATGGCCTTGGCGGTGCCCGAGCGGCGGGAAAGCAACAAATCCAAGGTAGTAGGCGAGGGCCGGTTCAGGACATGGCCGTCATGTGCAGAAGTACTCAATGGAAAATACCCTTTGGGGTTGGCGAAGCCGGGGATGGCTTCCTATCTAAACATGGAAACGACGGACGGAAGACCTATGGCACTCCCGGATGACGATATCGAACTGCGCCGCATTCAATATGAGGTCCACCAGTTCAAGAACCACCTTCTCACCTATCTAGCCGTCATCGGCGTGATGTTCCTGGCGAACATCGTCGGCGGCTGGTGGTGGGGCGGCAACTTCTTCTTTTTCTGGGTGGCGCTGATCTGGGGCATCGTCCTGGTCGTTCAGGCCTCGCGGCTGTTCGGCGGCCATATAGGGCGCGAATGGGAAGACCGAATGGTCGATCACATTATGGCCCGCAGGCGCGGCACCTACAGCCCCTATCGCAGCAGCTACCGCCCGCAACCCGGCCCCATCGTGACGCCGCCGCCCGCGCCGGAGCCCCCGGCCCCGCCATCTCCCAATCTTCCGGCTTAAGGAACCCGACTAACCTAATGAACCGGCTGGCGTTTCAGGGGTTGCAGGGGAGGGCGATTAGGAAATTTCATAATCGCCCCCTACAATAAGAACCAAGAGGAAGCCGCAGAGAAGATGATGCCCGTACCGCACGAAAAACTCGCGATCTGCGATCCGATCTGGAAGGCCCTGCGGCAGGAGGCCGAGGAGATGGCCGAGAGCGAGCCGTCTCTGGCGAGCTTTGTCCACGCCACCATCCTCAAGCATGACCGGCTGGAAGGCGCATTGGCCTACCACCTCGCCAACAAGATCGGCGGCGAGGATGTGAGCCCCATGCTCACCCGCGAAATCTTCGAAGAAGCCATCGACGCCGATCCCGGCATCGGCGCCGCCGTCCGCGCCGATCTGTCCGCCGTGTACGAACGCGATCCCGCCTGCCATTCCTATGTGGAGGCGTTCCTCTTCTACAAAGGCTTCCTCGCGCTACAAGGTTATCGCGTGGCGCACTGGCTCTGGCATCAGAACCGTCATCCGATGGCGCTGTTCGTGCAAAGCCGCATCTCCGAACTGTTCGATGTTGATATTCACCCCGCCGCGAAGTTGGGCCGCGGCATCATGATCGACCACGCCACCGGCGTGGTGATCGGCGAAACCGCCGTGGTGGAAGACGACGTGTCGATGCTGCATGGCGTGACGCTGGGCGGCACCGGCAAGGAAGAGGGCGACCGCCACCCGAAGATCCGCCGCGGCGTGCTCATTTCCGTCGGCGCGAAAATCCTCGGCAACATCGAAGTCGGCGAATATTCCCGTGTCGGCGCAGGCTCGGTGGTGCTGAAAGACGTGCCGCCCGGCTGCACCGCCGTCGGCGTTCCGGCCCGTCTCACCGGATGCGCAGGCGCGAAAAACCCCTCGCAGGAAATGAATCAGGTCATCGAAGACCCGAGCACGGATTTTCAGATCTAAGACTT
>CAZTCU010000067.1:0-8348 GCA_964612235.1 uncultured Rhizobium sp. | reverse complement strand
TTTCCTTGCGCCGCTTCGGCGAGCAATTTGCCGCCCAGCGTCGCCAGCGCAACGCCATGTCCCGAATAGCCGTGCGCGAAGAACACCCGCTCGCCGATCCGCCCGAAATGCGGCATGCGCGTGCGCGTGATGCCCACCGTTCCGCTCCACGCATATTCGATCGGCTGGTCGCGCAGCATGGGAAACACCTTCACCATGCGCGGCCGGACGATGGATGCGACATCCTTCGGCACGGAGAAATAGCTCTCGCGGCCCGCGAACAGAAGCCGCCCGTCGGCGCTCTTGCGGTAATAGTCGAGCACGTGCCGCGTATCGGCCACCGCAACGTCGGATGGAATAAGCCGCCTGCTCAGGAATTCCCCCAGCGGCGCCGTCGCCACCATGAAACTCTCGACGTGGGCGATATAGGGCGCAAGCTGCGGCGCCACGCTCGCGGTGAACGCATCGCACGCCAGAAGGATATGATCGGCCGTCACCGTGCCCTGCGCGCAGGTGACCTTGCCGCCTTCCACATGCAGCGCGCGCGAATGCTCGAAGATCTGCGCGCCCGCCTTTTCCGCCACGCTCGCCAATCCGCGCGCATAGTTGAGCGGATGCAGATGCCCGCCGCCAGCATCGAACTGTCCGCCCGGATAGATGCTGGTGCTGAGGTGCGACGCGATCTCCGCAGCATCCATCATCCGCACATCGTTGTAGCCGTAGGATGCGTTGAGATGCGCGGTCTCGTCGGCCAGCGCCTTCAGCGCCTCCTCATTGTGTGCGGCGTTCACCAGCCCGGCCTTGAGATTGCACTCGATCTCGTGCCGCTCGATCAGGCCGCGAACGGTGGCCTTTCCTTCTTGGGCAAGTTCCCAAAGATCGCGCGCGTGCGCCTTGCCGAGCCAGGCTTCGAGTTCGGCCTGCGACTTGCGATGCCCGGAATGGATCTGCCCGCCATTGCGGCCCGACGCGCCAAAGCCGATGCGTTCGGCCTCCAGCAGGATCACGCGCGCGCCGCTCTGCGCCAGATGCAGCGCCGCCGACAGGCCGGTATAACCGCCGCCGACGATGCACACGTCGGCGCGTTCGTTCCCCGGCATCGCCGGGCAGGTCGATGCGGGCTTCGCGGAAGCGGCGTAGTAGCCCTGGGGGCCGGGCGTGTTCATGCCGTGGGAGTGACGCTGAGAATCGGCAAAATCAAGGCCGATCTTGACCCATAAGGGGGCTCATGCGAATGGACTTGCCTCGCCCATAGGACTTTTGGCTTTGACCCGCAGCGAAATCTGGCGCATCGAAAAATACCTTCGCAATCTCTTCCGCCTCGACACCATTACCGTGGTGGAGCGCCCCAAGCAGGCCGACTCCGTCGAGGTCCAGGTCAACGGCGAATTCATCGGCGTGATCTTCAAGGACGAGGAGGACGGCGAAACCTCCTACGCCTTCAACATGGCGATCCTCGAAATGGACCTGCCGCCCCCGCCAGCCTCGCGGACGTGAGCTCACAAAAGTTTTTCCTTATTTCCTCTGAAGGAACGACCGCACGAGCGCGTCCGCGCCCGCGCTGATCTCGCGCCATTTCGCAAGCTGTGCACGTTTGAAGCGGTAGCTCAGCGCCACGCCCTGCGTCAGCGGCGTCTCGCGCAGGCAACTGGGGCTCGGCACTTCCGCGCTGAACTGCACGCAGCGGAACACCGCCGGTCCCCGCGCGGTCTGGCCGACAAAAAGGTCTTCGCCGCGATAGCCGGAGTCGCTGCGGAATTGGTACTGCGTCAACCCATAAGGCCCGGTCAGGCCCATCTGGTTGTCGACGTAACCCATATAGATGCGCTTGAGCCGCTCGCTCTCGGTGAGGTTCAGGCGATCCCCGCGCACCAGGATGAAGATCGCGCCAGAGTCCGGCGCGTTGCTGGCAAAGCGTTGGGCATCGGCAACGGAGAAGCCGCGGAAGTCGGGCAGCAAGGCAAAAAGCGCCAGGTCGTTCTGCTCGCCGCCGCGCTGCGCGGAGCGGTAGACGATATGATTGGCCGGGATCGCGAAGGCCACGCCGTTGACCGTGAGGTGAACCGGCGTCGTCGCCGCCGTCGGCGACGGCACGTCGCGCACGAAACTCGCCGGACGCGGCCCGACGTAATAATAGAGCACGGCGGCCGACAGAACGGCCGTCACCACGAACACGGCAAACGGAACAAGCCAGCCCGACCGCTTCTGGATCGGTTCTCCGGCGTCGTCGGCGGTAGGAGTCATGACCATGGTCCGCGAGGCTCGCCTGAATTGGTCGGCGCAGCACGCAGGCTGCTCTTACCATGACCAACGGCGGCACAAGCCCATCTGCTCCGGCAAACGGGCGATTGTTGGCGGCCGTGACGTCTTTGCCGCACGCCGCCATGGTTATCGGGAAGCGGGAACTGACCCGTCATGGCACATTTTATCCGCGCGGACCCAAGGAAACCGAGGCACGATGCCTGCAAGACGGTGAAGGGGCGGCTCGCGGTGAGACAATGCTGCGCGATTTGTATGTTGTGGTTTTCTCGATAGCGACCGGTTTCACCGTGTCGGGCATCCTCGCGAATATTTGCCAGCTCCTTTTCCCCAAGGCGGAAAGCGGCTTCGCCAGAACCGCCCATATCGGGGTCATGGTTTTCGCCGGGCCCAGCGTGTTGTTCGGCACCTCCTTCAAAGCGATGCGCGAACAGAAAAGCTCGCGCGGTGCCTTTTGGTTTGCCGCCATCGTGTCGGGTTACTGGAGTCTGGTGCTCGGGATGGTCGTGCTCAGAATCCTCTTCGCGCTTTAGCGGACTCAAATTTGGAAAAGGAACTTGCCGTCATGGCCCGCATTCGCGGGCCATCACAGGTTGTCGATTGAGGCGAGCAATCCCTAAAGCACCGTCAACATCCCGGCCACGAGCGGGTGACGCACAATGTCCGCCTCACCAAGCCGAATCACGGCGATCTCCGGCACACGCTCCAGCCTCGTCGCGATGTCGCCGAGACCGGACAAACCGCTCAGCAGATCGGTCTGGTCGGGATCGCCGGTCAACACCATGGTCGAACGCCAGCCAAGGCGTGTGAGCAACATCTTCAGCTGCCCATAGGTGCAGTTCTGCGCCTCGTCGATGACGATGAAGCAGTCGTTCAGCGTGCGCCCGCGCATATAGGCGACCGGCGCGATCTCGATCACGCCTTCCGCCACCAGTGCTTTGAGCCGCTTGGTGCCGAGCCGTTCGGTGAGCGCGTCGTAGAGCGGACGGAGATAAGGCGCGAGCTTGTCCTGCAGGTCGCCCGGCAGGAAGCCGAGGCTCTCGCCCGCCTCGACGGCCGGACGGGACAGGACGATGCGAGAGGCGCGTCCCTTCTCCAGCGCTTCCACCGCCTTTGCGATGGCGAGATAGGTTTTGCCGGTTCCGGCGGGGCCAAGCGCCAGAACGACCGAGCGTTCGTCGATGGCTTCGATGAGGGCCTGCTGCAGCGGGCTCATCGCCCTTATGTTTTTGACGTATTTCCTGTCGCGTTGATCGCTGTCTAGCGGATTCCAGTTGCTGTTGCCGGACGGAAAGAGGGGGTGGACGTTGCCTTCACGGAAGTTGTTTTCACGGTTTTTCTGACGTGCAGAACGCTTGGCCATGGATGCTCCCAGGTCAAAGACACGACGTTGATGAAAGGTGATGTAAATGTCTGGGCGAGTTCGGAAGGCTGCAAAACCTGTCTGTCGGTTACTGTGCAAAGCTGCACTTCGGCGCCCCGCAAACGACTCACTTCGACACCACAAGCCTAGTCCGATTTATCCACAGCGTCTGCGTTTCTTTGTGAAGATTTGACGGCGCGCGGGCGCCTGCCCAAACTGCGGGCAGCCAAACGGGAACTTTTCATGCCGCTTTACGCCATCGATGGAATCGCACCTGAATTGCCGCCGGACGATCAATGCTGGGTCGCGCCCAACGCCACCCTCATCGGCCGCGTTCGTCTCTTGAAGAACGCCAGCGTCTGGTTCGGCGTGGTGATGCGCGGCGATACCGACTGGCTCATCGTCGGCGAGAATTCCAACGTACAGGACAACAGCGTCGTCCACGCCGACGTCGGCCAGCCAACCACCATCGGCGCGAACGTGACGGTCGGTCACAACGTGATCCTTCACGCCTGCACCGTCGGCGACAACTCGTTGATCGGCATGGGCGCCACGCTGCTCAACCGCTGCAAGATAGGAAACGAATGCATTGTCGGCGCAAACGCGCTGGTGACGGAAGGCAAGGAATTTCCCGACGGCTCGATGATCGTCGGCGCGCCAGCCCGCGCCGTCCGCCAACTTTCGGAAAACGAACGCGCAATGGTGAAACTGTCAGCACATCATTATGTGCTGAACCACCAGAGATTCCGTTCGGAGCTGAAAGCGGTTTAGCTCCAAAGCACCGCCTGGTACGAAAAGAGCCGGTCAGGTCATGTTCGCCGGAACACCGTCACGTGGACGGCGAGTACCAGATAGGCGATGACCAGCCGCGTTCCTGGATCGTGGCTGGCGCTTCCTTTGGAATCGGCAGCTTGTTCTTGATGGCGAGCAGGGTGCTCCACCGCGGTGTCGGGATTTCGAGCGCGCGGGCGTAGTAGACCGCCGGCGTCTTGGCGTCGAATTCCGGATCGGACCACACGACCGACAGCGTCGCCGCGCCGATGGCGTTGCTATATTTGCCGGTCTTCAGGTCGACGGTGTTGCCCACGGCAGGTGCGTGGCCGGTGGCGTCGTCCTTCCGGCGGCCGGACAGCGCAACGTCAAAGATCTTCTCCTTGTAATTCTTGCCGTCGAGCCAGATCTTGATGATCTGGATGCGATCGAGATTTGCCCCGTCCGGGTCCTTCGATGCCTGAACGATGATTTTCGGCGCGTTCGAGTTCTGCGGCCGGGCAGGCATATCGCTGCCCATCGGAACGCCTTGGGCATAAGCCTTCGCAACCCAGCCGCCGCTTTTCATCATTGCGGGATCGTAGGCCCAGCCGCCGAACATGCGAATGCGCATCCGCGTGCCGGAGGTGGCGAAGGTTTCCTTGCGCTTCAGGGCTGCGAAAATGGAGTTGCGCGTGTTCGCTTCCGCCCACACCCCTGTCAGGCCCGAAGAGCCGAATTCCAGATTGCGTTCCATCGTTTTCGGGGCGTGATTGACGACGGCATCCATATCCAGAAGCGCGGGCGTCTTGACGATGTCCAGGTCGCGCTTCGCAGCCTCGCCGCGCGGCAGCATCGTCTTGGGATCGATGCCCCACGGGCCGCTGGCCATTGCGTTCTCGTCGGTGGTCTCCAATCCGTTGTGGATGTCGGCCCCGCCGACCACGCCATATTTGTAGGGATTGGCGCCGACCGAAGATTGAATCACCAGGCCCCGCCCGTAAGCCTGGCGGATATAGCTGCCGTTCGCGTTGCTTTTGACGTTCGGCCACGTCAGCAGGTGGTCGAAGATTTCGAAATTCGCAAACTCGTCGTTGGGGGAAAGTTCGGGCACGGTGTCGGACTGGCCCTTGTTCTGCACGATTTCCGTCAGCGGCTCGTTCATCGCGCGGCGTTGCGCATACTCCTCGCTGATCGGCCGCCCGTTGGAATCGTTCCAGTCATACATCAAGCCGCCGGAGACGTTGCCGTTGTGCGGGATCGCGATGACGTCGATGCCGCCGGCGCGCGTCTTTTCCAGATAACTCCAGAGATCTTCCGGCTTGTCGGAATCGGCGGAGCTGAAGGGCATCGGCGCATGATCGGAATTGAAGATCACGTTGCGGTGCAGGTTGTATTTCCCCTGCGCCATCGATGACCATTCGTAACCGATGAAGGTCGTGAACTTGCCCGGTTCGTAGTTTTCGTTGGCCGCCTTGACCTCGAGATCCCACGCGTTTTTCATCGCCTGGGGCGCATTCAGGTTTTGCGGCACCGCCGCCGACCTGTCGTTTTTTGCGACCATATAGAACGACATCTTGGGATTTTTGATGATCTGTTCGCCCATCGGCGTCTTGGCCAACGGATTGTTGGGGTCGTCGAATTGATTGAGCACGCCCATCGCTTCGGAATGATCGGTCACCGCCATGAAGTCGAGCGGCCAGGCGCGCGTGGCTTTGACGTCGCCTTCGCTTTTGATGCCTTGCTCCAGGCCGAGCTGCGACGCCGGCACGGTGACGGTCTCGCCGCGGGCGAACTTGTAGGCCGTATCCGGCAGGATCTTCGTGCCAAAGCCCCACGCATCGAACGACATTGCGGTGTGCATATGCAGTTCGCCGAAAAAAACACGGCGCTGCGACGGCGGAACGTTGCTCTTGTAGGTCTGGCCGGAAGGCGTGGACGCTTCTTGGCCAAGTGCTGCGCCCATACCTGCCAAGAAGAATGAAGATGTCAGCAGAATTTTCCGGATGGTCATGCGCTAGTCTCCCTGTTCCCATGATTTTGTGGCTTCAGCGCGTGACGGCGCGATAACGCGCGGTCCGGCGAAGTGGCGATGTGTAGTGGCGGCCCCGCGTTGATTTCCGGCAGCAAGGAAACCGGAATTGCAATTCTCATTGTAGGCCGCGGGTTAGCCTTGTCAATTCACAGTCGCAAAGCGGCCAATGACAACTCGCAAAAATCGCCGGGCTGATGGGCACCCGGCCGCCTTTGCGCGCAATGAATGATAATTCGGGTTATGGACGGCAACGTTCCTGATCACCCCGAGAGTCGGGTCCGGACCCTAGGACGCCTGCTTGCGCGCCGTGTCCGTCCGTGCCCAAAGGCGCCTGATGCGCGCGTCCGCTTCCGGGCCGAAATTGAACCAGGCGGCGCGGTCGCGCGTGGCGTCGACGACAAACAGCATGTCGAGCTTGCCGAGCTTCTGGACGAGCGCATTGCGCACGGCATTGATGCTGAGATCGCAAGACAGCAGCCACACCTGCGGAAGCACCGCATAGGCGGGCCCGAGGCCGAGCACTTCTTCCTCGATCCCCGCCACGGAGCGGGATTTCATATCGGCAATGATGATGTAATGGGAGTGTTCGCCCGGCTCATCGCTCTCTTTTCGGCCGAAAGGACGTTGAGGGTGATCGTTGCGCAAAGCCTGCGCTATCGCGGTCGCGGAATTCCCGCTGCGAAAAAGACTGGCGAGGGAGGGATCTTCGCTTGCCGCATGAAAATTCTGTTCGCCTGTGCGCGCGACAAGCGAATGCGGCGCAAGCCGGCCTTCTGCAGCGAAAGCCTGAAGCTGCGTGATCGTGTAGGGCCCGTACGTCCGTTCCCCCGTCTGGACCGTCCAGGTTTCCGGCATTGAAAGAAAACCCATTGCGCTTGGACGGCTTAAGTTAAAGGTAAATCGTTACATAACCCTTGCCGCCGGAGGTAAAAGGCGGCCAAGATTTACCATTGGAAACAAAGGGGAAGCCCATGGCTTATGAATTTTGCAAGGTCGAGCGGGAAGGGCCGCTGACCATCGTCACGCTCAACCGGCCGGAGGTGATGAACGCCATCCATGCGCCCGCCAGCGAGGAATTGTCGGCCGTTTTCGACGCCTTCGCGAACGATCCCGAACAGTGGGTCGCCATCGTGACCGGAGCGGGCGAGCGCGCTTTTTCGGCGGGCAACGACCTCAAATACCAAGCCTCAGGCGGCAAGATGAGCTGGCCGAAATCGGGCTTCGCAGGCCTCACAAACCGCTTCGATCTGGACAAGCCGCTGATCGCGGCGGTGAACGGCATCGCGATGGGCGGCGGCTTCGAGATCGCGCTGGCCTGCGACATCATCGTTGCATCGGAAGCAGCCGTGTTCGCCTTGCCCGAGCCGCGCGTGGGGCTGGCCGCACTCGCGGGCGGATTGCACCGCCTGCCGCGCGAGATCGGCGCCAAGCAGGCGCTGGGCATGATCCTGACCGGACGGCGGGTGAGCGCGGCCGAAGGAAAAGCACTGGGCTTCGTCAACGAAGTCGTCGCCCCCGGACAGTTGATGGACACGGCGAAAAATTGGGCCAAGCAGATTCTCGAATTGAGCCCGATGTCGGTGCGTGCGTCGAAGCAGGCGGTCACGCGCGGTCTGGCCGAACCATCGGTACAGGCGGCAATCGAGAACCAGCGCAACTATCCCGCAATCGCCGCGATGTTCCGCAGCGAGGATTTCATCGAAGGCCCAATGGCATTCGCGCAGAAGCGCCCGCCGCAATGGAAGGGCAAGTAGGTATCGAATTGAACGATGTTCGACTTTGCTCACAAAATCTGCCATCCCGGTCGAGCGAAGCGAGAACCGGGACCCATCGAGAAGCGGCGCGATGGGCCCGGCTCTGCGCGGCATTCGCCGCTTGGCCGGGATGACAACTTGCGTAAGCGCAACAGGAAAATTCGCTAGGCGTTTGCTTCCTTAATTCGTTCCATCGCGCGGCGCCGAA
>CAZTCU010000066.1:0-11186 GCA_964612235.1 uncultured Rhizobium sp. | reverse complement strand
GGACAATCGCTCCGTCCTCTCCCGTTTGCGGGGGAGGGGGACCGCGAGCCTTGGCGAAGCGGTGGAGGGGGTAAGTCGCTAGGGCACCGGACTGCCCCCCTCCGCCTCGCTACGCGAGGGCACCTCCCCCGCAAGCGGGGGAGGACAGTTGGTGATCGGTCGGCAGGACATCGCCCGGTTTGTAATTCGGCCCCGATTGCAGTTTGCGGTAGAGGCTCGCGAAATCCTTGTAGGTTTCGGCGAACAGTTCGTCGAACGAGCCGATGACGAAATAGCTCTCCTGGAAATCGTCGATCCGGTAATCCGTGCGCATGACGCGCTCCAGATCGAAATGGATGCGGTTGGGTTTGTCGCTTTCCAGCGCGTAGACGGATTCCGCGCGGCTGGAGACGATGCCTGAGCCGTAGATGCGAAGGCCTTCCGGCGCTGCGATCAGGCCGAATTCCACCGTGTACCAGTAAAGCCGCGCGAGGTTCTTGAGGGCGTGGAATTCGTTCAGCGCGCGCAGGCCGCCTTTGCCATAGGCTTCCATGTAATCGGCGAACACCGGGTGGGCGAGCATCGGCACATGGCCGAACACGTCGTGGAACACATCGGGTTCTTCGATGTAATCGAGTTCGGATGGTTTGCGGATGAACTGGCCCGCGGGAAAACGCCGGTTCGCGAGATGCTCGAAGAAGATCGCATCCGGCACCAGCGACGGCACCGCGACCACGCGCCAGCCGGTGAGGTTTTCCAGATCGTCCGAGAGCCTGTCGAAATCGGGAATGCCGCCCGCGCCGAGCGAAAGCTTTTCGAGGCCGTCGAGGAACTCCCGGCACGCGCGGCCCTTCAGTATCTCCGCCTGGCGCTCATAGAGCGTGCGCCATGTGCCGTGTTCCGCCGCGCCATAGCGTTCCCAATGCTGGTCGATGGTGAAATCGGGCCGGATTTCGGGGTGGCGCTGGCGCAGTTCGTCGAGCGAAGGCATGGTTTTGCGTTCCTCCGGCCGAAGTAGACGGCGCTCCGCGGCGCCCTGTAAAGCGCGCATATTCAACGCGCGGAAAGTTGCCCCGGTTGCGCCTTTTGCATTCCGGCATTGCTGGCGGGATGGCAAAAAGGCAAGCCCATTGCCGCGCCGGGGGAGTATGGTCCGCGAACAAATCGCCCCTCCATGAGGATTTCCGACATGAGCGTTTTCGAGTCTGCCGATTTCGATGCCCACGAAGAGGTTGCGTTCTTCGAAGACAAGGCGGCGGGGCTGAAGGCGATCATCGCGGTTCACTCCACGGCGCTTGGCCCCGCCTGCGGCGGCACGCGCATGTATCCTTACGCCAATGGCGATGCGGCGGTGACCGACGTGCTGCGCCTGTCGCGCGGCATGAGCTACAAGAACGCGATGGCCAATCTGCCGCTCGGCGGCGGCAAGGCCGTGATCATCGGCGATCCGGCGCGCGACAAAACCGAGAAACTGTTCGCGGCCTATGCGAACGCCATCAACGCGATGGGCGGGCGTTACATCACCGCGATGGATGTGGGCGTGGTGCCGAAGGACATGCCGCTGATCGCGCGCGGCACGAAGCACATCGCGGGCTACGACATGCCGGGTAAGCCGGGAGATTCAGGCCCCGCGACCGCGCTCGGCGTCTATGCCGGCCTGAAAGCGGCGGTGAAATTCCGGCTTGGCATCGACACCACCAAGGGCAAGGTCGTGGCCATCCAGGGATTGGGCAAGGTCGGCATGAGCCTGGCCGAAAACCTTTATCGCGAAGGCGCGAAGCTGATCGTGGCCGACGTGAACCCGCAGGCTGTGGCCAATGCCGTCGACCGGTTCAAGGCGCATGCCGTTTCGGTCGATGAAATCGTCACGGCGGATTGCGATATCTTCTCGCCCAACGCGCTGGGCGCGATCCTCAACGACAGGACCGTGCCCGAGATCAAGGCGCGCGTCATCGCGGGGGCTGCGAACAACCAACTCGAACGCGATCATCATGGCGCGATGCTGAAGGACAGGGACATTCTTTATGCCCCCGATTACGTCATCAATGGCGGCGGCATCATTAGGGTCGCCGGACAGATTTTCGGCTGGTCCGCCGAAGAGGTGGACGCCCGTGTGCGCGGCATCGCCGACACGCTGACCCAGATCTTCGCCGCGGCCGAAAAAGAAAACGCGCCCACCAACGCCGTTGCCGACCGTATCGCGCAAGAACGCATCGCGACACGGAAGGCAGACGTCAGTCAACGCGCGAAAGCGGCCGAGTGATCTATTTTTTCTTTGCGGCTTCTTCGAAATCTTTCAGATCGGGCGCGGGCGTTTCGCGTTTCTTCGGCGCCCCGATGGCGCTGCCGCTGTTATAAGAGGGCGGGTCGCTGGCAGGGAACGAATCCTTGCTTTCGCGATCCACGCGCTTGCTCTGCCTGTTGTGCTCGCGTTTGGCCTCGCCGGTTTTCGGCAAGGGTGTATCTCCGGCTGTATGGGCCATGACGGTCCTCCAGTCTGTTGCTAGAGAACGGCGTCAACCTGCCCGTGGTTCCACGGCCAGATCAGGAACCGGGGAACAATTGCGGCCACAAGCCGACAATTCCGATGATGATCAGATAGATCGCCACGAAATAATTCAGCAGGCGCGGAAGGAACAGAATCAGGATCCCGAAAATCAGCGCCAGCAGAGGCTGTATGACGACGATATTGACGCTCGACATGGAAATGCTCCCAGAAGCGATTCAATCATCGATATTAACGCGCGGAATGGTTGTTGGATGCTAAAGAGCGGGCGCCGGACCGCCTGTCGCCCAGTCGAGCAATTCGATCGTGTGAACGACCGGCACCCCCGGCGCACCGCTGGCGATCTGTACAAGGCAACCGATATTGCCCGCCGCCACGACGTCCGGCGCCACATTACGGATGTTCATGACTTTCGCGTCACGAAGTTGAGCGGAGATCGCCGGTTGCAGGATGTTGTAAGTCCCCGCGGAACCGCAGCACAAATGTCCTTGCGGCACATCGACGACTTTGAATCCAACTTTCCGCAAAAGTTCTTTTGGCGTTTCGACGATCCGCTGGCCATGCTGCAGCGAACACGCCGAATGATAGGCAACCTTTAGGGATTGGTTTAACGGGGCCGGCACCAAACCCAAAAATTCCAAAATCTCGCAAGGGTCTTTCGCCAGGGCGGCCACCCGCGCCGCTTTCTGCGCGTAGGCGGGATCGTCTCTCAGGAGGTGTCCGTAATCCTTCACGAGCACGCCGCAGCCAGATACGTTCACGACGATGGCGTCGAGGCCTTCGGTTTCGATTTCTTTCGTCCAGAGGTCGATGTTCGCGCGGGCAAAGTCCTTTGCGTCCTTTCCGAGATGATGCGTCAGGGCTCCGCAGCATCCGCCGCCGGTCACCACCTCGCAGCCGTGGCGCGTGAGAATCCTTATCGTCGCCGCGTCGACTTGCGGGGCGAGCACCGGCTGGACGCAGCCGCCGAGCATTGCCACCCGCATGCGGCGTTGTCCGGTTGCTTTCGTGGCCGGGCTTTCGGGCCGGGGAATTGAAGGCGGCACAAGCTCCAGCATCGCGCGAAGCCGCGCGGGAAGAAACCGCGCCGCCGGTCTTGCCAATCGCCCCGCCGCAAGTGCGGCTCTGAATCTGGCGCTGTGGGGCAACACGAAAGACAAAAGCCGTCGCAGCAATCGCTCGTGCCACGGGCGCGTATAAGTTTCTTCGATCCATTGCCGCGCGTGATCGACGAGGTGCATGTAATCGACGCCGGAAGGGCATGTCGTGACGCAGGAAAGGCAGGAGAGGCAGCGGTCGATATGCAGTGCGTCGCGCGCGGTCGCCGGGCGCCCGGTCTCCAGCATGTTCTTGATGAGATAGATGCGCCCCCTTGGGCTGTCCAACTCGTCTCCCAGCAACACATAGGTGGGGCAGGTCGCCGAGCAGAGGCCGCAATGCACGCAGGTGCGCAGGATCTTCTCGTTTTCCCGCATTCCGGGTTTTGCCAGTTGCGCGTCTGTGAAGGAGGTTTGCATCAAATTCCTGCGTACATGCGGCCCGGATTCAAAATCCGCAGCGGATCGAAACTGTCTTTTACTCTTCCGGTCAGGGCGGCGAGAGCGGCGGGTTGGGGTTGGAAAACGTCCAACCTAGCCCGAAGCTCTGCGCCGGCGCGCAGCAATGTTGCATGTCCGCCCGATCTTGCCGTGAGGGCTCTCAACTTTTCCGCTTGCGGATTTTCGTTCGGCGCTTCCAGCCATGCCAATCCGCCGCCCCAATCCAGGAACGCATTGGGCGTATCCATTGCATCCAGGAGGTCTGCGCCAGAGCCAGGAGGGACCGACACCCGCCACAGACAGGGCGCGGAGTCCAGAAACGCAACGTCGCGAATCTGTGTCCAAAAATCGTCGAATTCGGACCCTGCGATTGAAACGCCGAAACTTCGCTGCAACGAAGCGGCGCGATCCGCAACGGAATCCGCAAAACCCTCCAGCCGGAGGGCGGCCACGGATTCGCCGCTGAACGAAGGCACCCATGCCGCCCCGGTGATGTCGAGCGGCATGGCCAATGCTTCGCGGAAAAGTGTTGTGGCCTGCCGCGCCGTTTTTCCTTTCAGGACGAGTGTCGCGCGTGCTTCCGGGCGCGGCAGGACTTTCAGCGTCACCTCGGACAAAACCGCCAGCGTGCCGAACGAACCTGTCATCAATTTCGAGAGATCGTATCCCGTGACGTTCTTCACAACACGCCCGCCGGACTTGAATATCTCTCCGCGGCCGTTGACCGCGCCGAAGCCCAACAAATGATCGCGAACGGCGCCTGCCTGTATCCGGCGGGGACCGGAAAGACCGGTGGCGACGATGCCGCCGATGGTCTGTTCTCCCCAATGAGGCGGTTCGAAGGCCAGTTGCTGATTGTGTTCGGCGAGCAGGGCTTCGATCTCCGACAGCGGCGTTCCGGCGCGCGCCGTCAGGACGAGTTCTTCCGGTTCGTAGAGCGTCACGCCGCGCAAGGACGACGTCGACAATGTGTGCCGCGCGGTAACGGGGCGGCCCATGGTGCGTTTGGTGCCGTTGCCCAGGATTTCGAGCGGCTCGCGATCCGCTGCTGCTGAGGCGACGATCCGTGCCAATTCCTCGGTATTCTCTGGAACGAAATCCGTCATGGATCAGAAGCGCGGCAGATCGGCAAAGCGCATCTGGCCGCGATGGACGTGCATACGGCCCAATTCGGCGCAGCGCTTCAGGTTCGGGAACACTTTGCCGGGATTGAGCAGGTGCTTTTCGTCGAAAGCGCATTTGAGGCGCATCTGCTGATCGAGATCGGTTTCGCTGAACATCACGGGCATCAGGTCGCGTTTCTCTATACCGACGCCATGTTCGCCGGTCAGAACGCCGCCGACTTCGACGCACAATCTGAGGATGTCGTCGCCGAACCGTTCGGCTGCTTCCAGTTCGCCCGGCTTGTTGGCATCGAACAGGATCAGGGGATGCAGATTGCCGTCGCCCGCGTGGAACACGTTGGCCACCTGCAATCCGTGTTGGCGGGACATGTCTTCGATCTTGCGTAGAACTTCCGGCAGGCGTTTGCGGGGGATCGTACCGTCCATGCAATAGTAATCCGGAGTGATGCAGGCGACGGCCGGAAACGCGGCTTTGCGTCCTGCCCAGAACTTCAGTCTTTCGTCTTCATTGGTGCTGACGTAGCAGCAGGTTGCGCCCGTCGCCTGAGCGATGTCCTGAACGCGGGCTATGCCGCGGTCGATTTCCACCATGGGGCCGTCGAGTTCGGCGATCAGGAGGGCTTCCACGTCGAGCGGATAGCCCGCGTGGACGAAAGCCTCCGCCGCGTGGATGCTGGCGCGATCCATCATCTCCATGCCGGCGGGAATGATGCCTTGCGCGATGACCTGCGCCACGCATTCGCCCGCCGCTTCCACGGAAGCGAAGCCGATCAGCATGGCGCGCGCGTGCTGCGGCTTGGGCAGAATGCGCACGGTGACTTCGGTCACGACGCCCAGCAAACCTTCCGAGCCGACCATTGCGCCCAACAGATCGTATCCGTCGGGATCGAGATGCGCGCCGCCGAGGCGCACGATCTCGCCGGTCATCAAGACGACTTCGACGCCCAGCACGTTGTTGGTCGTGAGGCCGTATTTCAGGCAATGTACGCCGCCCGAATTTTCCGCCACGTTGCCGCCGATGGTGCAGGCGAGTTGGCTGGACGGATCGGGTGCGTAATAGAAACCGTCGTTCGCCACGGCGTTGGAGATGCCGAGATTGGTGACGCCCGGCTGGGCGACCACGCAGCGGTTTTCCAGATCGATCTTCAGGATGCGATTGAGCTTTGCGAGGCCCAGGGTCACGCCGTCCGCAAGCCCGATGGAGCCTCCCGACAGGGACGTGCCCGCACCCCTGGGGACGATCTTGACGTTGTGTTCGTGGCAATAGGCGAGCACCGCCGCCACCTCTTCGGTGGAGGCGGGCAGGGCGACGATCATGGGCGGTTGGCGATAGGCGGTGAAGGCGTCGGTCTCGTAAGGCGCGAGCGCTATCGCGTCGTCGATCACGGACTCCGGCGGAAGGATGCGCCGCAGCGCCGCCGCGATTTCCACGCGGCGGTTCAGCGTCTCCCGGTCGACGGACATGGTCTTCATGCGGCGTCCTCGCGAAGCCGAAGCAATCGGCTCGCGAGTTTAGCGGTACCGCGGGGAAAAGGTGAGGGCGATTACGGCTGCCGGAAGCGGGCAACGGCCGCGGAATCGAAATATTCGTCCAGCCGCGTCACCTTGCCGTTCTCGACCTTGCAGATGATCACCGCGTCCAGCGCGACCTCTTTGCCGTCCTTCTTGGTGCCCTTCAGCGTGTGCTGCTGGACGAACCCGCCCGGAAAGGTGTGGACGCGGCGATTGGCATATTGGCGCTTGGGGATGCGCTCGATGAAGCCCGTCAGCGTGGTCTCGTTTTCCTCAAGCGTCTGTTCCAGCCCGTCGGTGTTGTGCCAGATCTTGACGTTGGGGGCATAGACCTCGCGCAGGATGCCGATGTTGCCCTGTTCGAGGCCGTCGAAGAACCTTTTGGCCAGCGCGGCGATGTCGTCCATTTGGGTTTCCTCTCGGTTTTTCTGGCGCGATACTATTGTTTAGATTTCGAAGTGTCTAGAATTGACCCCGCCCGCAAGGCCCGTTATCGCCATACACATGAGCGAAGTTCCAGACATCCTCGATGCCCTGCGCCGGATGAAAGTGGTCGGCGCAAACGAAACGCCGGTCATCACCGCGCTTTCGGGCGGCGTTTCGGGGGATGTCTTTCGGGTCGACATTGCTTCCGGGCCCATCTGTGTGAAGCGGGCATTGCCGAAGTTGCGGGTCGCGGCGGAATGGCTGGCGCCGGTCGAGCGCATTCACAGCGAGGTCGACTGGTTTCGGTTCGCGGGCGAAGTGGAGCCCGGTTGCGTGCCGCGCATCATCGCCGAGGACAAGACCGCGCATCTGTTCGCGATGAATTATTTCGAGCCTGCGGATTATCCGGGCTGGAAGGCGCAGCTGCTGGAAGGGCAGGTGGATTCCGACTTCGCGGGGCAAGTGGGGCGTGCGACCGCTTCCATTCATCGCGCGAGCGCGGGACGGGCGGACGTGGCGGCGAAATTCGCGCATGACGAGATGTTCATGGCGCTGCGGATTGAACCCTATCTGCTTTACACGGCCAAGGCGCATCCCGACCGCGCCGCGCGCATCGAGGCGATGGCGCGCGATCTGGCGGCTTCGCGCATTGCGCTGATGCATGGCGACGTCAGCCCCAAGAACATCCTGGTGGGGCCGACGGGGCCGATTTTCCTCGATGCCGAAACGGCCTGTTACGGCGATCCGGCGTTCGACCTGGCGTTCTGTCTCAATCATCTCCTGCTCAAATGCGTTTGGGCGCCTGCCCATGTTTCGGCCTATATCCGCGCGTTCGATGCCTTGCGGCATGCCTATTTCTCGCAAGCCGATTGGGAAGGCGCCGACGGGCTGGACAAGCGGACGGCAGGCCTGCTCTCCGCGCTTGTGCTCGCGCGCATCGACGGGAAATCGCCGGTGGAATACATCACCGATCCGCACAAGAAAGAGTTTGTGCGGGCCGCGGCGCGGGAATTTCTTTTACAATCGGACCTCACGCTCTCCGGCATGGCGGGCGCGTGGCACAATAAGGTCAGCAGGTTATGAGCCGTATCCATTCCGTCAAAGCCCGCCAGATTTGGGATTCGCGCGGGCGGCCCACGGTCGAAGTCGATATTCGCCTTGAGGGCGGCGCGTTTGGGCGCGCGGCGGCGCCGGCCGGTGCATCGCGCGGAATTCACGAAGCCATCGATCTGCGCGATGGCGGCAGCAAATTCGGCGGGTTTGGCGTCGACAAGGCGGTTGCCAATGTGAACGGGCCGATTGCCAAGGCGTTTGTCGGCAAAGAAGCCAATCAGGAAGCGCTGGATACGCTGTTGTCCGAACTCGACGGTACGGCGAATTTCTCGCGGCTGGGCGGCAACGCGACGGTGGCGGTTTCGCTGGCGTTGTCTCATGCGCTCGCCGACGACGCGGGCAAGCCGCTTTGGAAATATCTCGCCGATGGCGGCAAGGTGCGGCTGCCCGTGCCGGAGATCCAGATATTCGGCGGCGGCGCGCATGCGGGGCGGCGCACCGACATTCAGGATTTCATGGTGATGGCGCCGGGTGCGGAGACATTGCGCCGGGCGTTCGAGATCACGGGCGACGTCTATCGCGCGGCGGGCGCGCTGATGGCGGACGAGAACCGGCTTTCGGGCACGGCGGACGAGGGCGGCTGGTGGCCGAATTTCGATTCCAACGAGGACGGGCTTTCGACGTTGACGCGCGCCATCGAGAAGGCCGGGTACAAGCCGGGGCAGGACGTGTTCATCTCGCTCGATATTGCGTCCAGCGAGTTTTATCGCGAAGGCGCGTACCAGCTTGGGCTCGATGGCGCGCGGCTCGACACCGATGGGATGATCGAACTCGTGACCGGCTGGTGCAATCGTTATCCCGTTCTCTCCATCGAGGATCCGGTGGCGCAGGATCACATCGAGGCGATGGCGAAGATCACGGCGGCGATCGGCGGCAAGGTGCAGATCGTGGGAGACGATTTCCTCGTGACCGATGCGGCGCGGGTGAAACGCGCGGCGGAAGCGGGTGCGTGCAATTGCGCGCTCATCAAGGTGAACCAGGCGGGCACGGTTTCGCGAGGGCTTGCCGCGTTGCGCGCGGCGAAGGACGCCGGATGGGCGGCCATCGTTTCGGCGCGGTCGGGCGAGACGGAGGATGTGAGCATCGCGCATCTTTCGACGGGCTGGGATTCGGGACAGTTCAAGGTCGGGTCCTTTGCGCGGTCGGAACGCATGGCGAAGTGGAACGAGTTGTTGCGCATCGAAGAAGAAATGGGCGACGGCGCGACATTCGCCGGGTGGAGCGGTTTGCCCGCCCAGGTGCGGCGGTGAAGATCGTTCTGCATTATCGCGCGAGCGATGGCTTTCGCGCCCAGCTTGAGGCGGCGTTGCTGCCGGGGATGACGCTTTCCGTCGTCGACGAAAGCGACGATGCGGCGTTCGCGGCGGCGATGCGCGAGGCGTCCGCCTTGCTGCATGTGTTGCGGCCCGTGAAGGCGGCGGACATCGAGGGCGCGCCGACGTTGAAGCTGATCCAGAAGATCGGCGTGGGCGTGAACACCATCGACCTTGAGGCGGCGAAGCGCCACGGCGTTGCGGTGTGCAACATGCCGGGCACCAACACGCAGGCCGTGGCCGAGATGACGCTGATGCTGATGCTTTCCACCATACGGCGCACGATCTATTTCGATCCGCTGATGCGCAAGGGCGAAGGCTGGCGGCCGGACACGAGCGAATTCGACCGCACGGGAGAGATTGCCGGACGCACCATCGGTTTTGTCGGTTATGGCGCGGTGCCGCAGCGGTTGACGCCGGTTTTGAAAGCCCTTGGCGCAACGCTTCTCTATAACGCGCGCAGCGGCAAGCAGGCCACCGATGCCAAATTTGTGCCGCTCGACGAGCTTCTTTCCCGTTCGGATATCGTTTCGCTGCATTGCCCGGCGACGCCGGAGACCATCGGCATGATCTCGCGCGAGGCCATCGGCCGGATGAAGCGCGGGGCCATTCTGGTGAACACCGCGCGGGGCGAACTGGTCGATGAGGCGGCGCTGGTGGAGGCGCTGAAATCGGGCGCGCTGGCGGCGGCGGGGCTGGACGTGTTGCGCAACGAGCCCGTGACGGGGCATCCGCTCTTTTCGCTCTCCAACGTCGTGGTGACGCCGCATATCGCCTGGCTCACGCCGGAGACGCTGGCGCGCAGCATCGACGTCGCCATCGAGAATTGCCGCCGCGTCGGCGCGGGCGAAACGCTTTTGCATCGGGTTGTCTAGTCATGTCTCAAGATATCGTTCTCATTCCGAGCCAGCTTTGCACGGACCTCGTATGGGAGCCGCAGCTTCCCGTTCTTTCCGCGTTTGCGCGGCCGCGCGTGTTCGTTCAGCGCGACCACGATACGGTCGGCGCGATGGCGCAATCGGTGCTCGATGCGTCGCCCGAACGCTTCACGCTGATCACCCATGGCATGGGCGGGTTCGTGGCGTTCGAGATGTTGCGGCGCGATCCCAAACGTATCCAGCGGCTCGTGCTGATGAGCGCGCTGGCGCCTGCGGACACGCCGAAACAGACCGAGCGGCGAATGGGGTATATCCGCCTGGTCGAGCAGGGGCGGTTCGACGGCATCATCGAAGAACGCATTCCGATGCTGGTGCATCCCTCGCGCACCGGCGATGCGGCGCTGACGGCGATCCTGCGGCGGATGGCGAGCGATACGGGGCCGGAGGTTTTCCAGCGCCAGCAACGCGCGATCATGGCGCGGCCGGACAGCAGGCCGATGCTGGCGTCCATTCCGTGTCCGACATTGTTGGTGTTTGGGCGGCAGGACGGGATCACGACCATCGAGCACCAGAACGAGATGCTCAACACCATTCCCGATGTGCGGCTCGAAATCCTGGAGGATTGCGGGCACATGATGACGCTGGAGAAGCCTGCGGACGTGAATGCGCTGCTCTCGGTATTTCTGAAATAGCACTTACCTCCCCCTTGCGGGGAGGTCGACGCGCGTAGCGCGGCGGGTGGGGGGACGCGCAACGAATACCGTGCGTGAAGCCCCACCCGTCGTCGTGCCGATGCA
>CAZTCU010000065.1:0-11186 GCA_964612235.1 uncultured Rhizobium sp. | reverse complement strand
AGCCGAGCACGAATTGCAGTTCCAGTTCCTTCATGATGCCCATCAGCGGCATGATGGTGTCGGGCTGCTGGCACACGCCCGCGATCACGATGCGGCTGCCGCGCGGCGCATCCATCATCGCGGAATTGATCAAGCCGGGCGCACCCACACATTCGAAGATAATGTCGGGGCCGTGGCCTGCGATCTTCTCCACCTGCGGCGTCAGCGGCTGGTTCGGATCGATGGAATCGGTCGCGCCGAATTTCGCGGCCATCGCGCGGCGTACTTCGGCGCGTTCGCTCACGATCACATGGCGCGCGCCAAGGAAATTCGCCCACAACATTACGGCCAATCCCACCGGGCCTGCGCCGATCACCAACACCGTCGCACCACGTTGCATCTTCGCCATGTCGACGGCGTGAAGCCCAACGGCAAGCGGTTCGATCAAGGCGCCTTCGCGGAACGAAACACTCTCCGGCAGACGATGACCGCCCCAGGCGTTGATCTTCACATATTCCGCATAGGCGCCAGGGCTTTGCCCCAGACCGATGCTGATACCTTTGCCGCAAACGCCGCGTCCGCCGAAATTCGCGCACGGGCTGAATTCGCCGCAGCACATGTAGGGAAAGCCCGCCAATCGATCACCCGGCTTCCACAGATGTTTGACTGCACTGCCGACCTCTACCACCTCGCCGGAAAATTCATGTCCCATCACCGAACCGAGCGCGAGCGGCATGATGGACGTGGGTTCGGTCATGTGCAGGTCCGATCCGCAGATGCCGCAATTCTTCACCTTGAGGATCAGATCATTCGGCCCGGCAACCGGATCGGCTATTGCCGAAATCGCAAGCGGTTTGGACATTTCCTGAAAGACGGCGGCGCGCATGGCGGTTCATTCCCTTCTTTTGACAGCTTTCGCCATTATGGCATCCTTCGCACGGGAAGAAACCGGGAAAGACGATGACCATCGACACCTACAGAACGGCCCGTGAAATGCTGTCCGATCTTCAGGCGAAGAAGATTTCCGCGCGCGAATTGCTGGACGCGCATCTGGCGAAGAACGACGCGCTGCACAAAAAATTGAATGCGGTCATCGAGACCGACATTCCCCGCGCCATGAAAGATGCCGAAGCGATCGACAACGCGCGCGCCAAGGGTGCGAAACTCGGCACGCTCGCAGGCCTTCCGATGACCATCAAGGACGGGTTCGACGTCGAGAACATGCCTGCCACCGCCGGTGCGCGGGGCTTTCATGGCCGCGCCAAGGATTGCACCGATGCCGATGTGGTGGCTGCCGCGCGGCGCGCAGGCGCGGTGATCTGGGGCAAGACCAACGTGCCTTACATGTTGGGCGACATCCAGAGCTACAACGAAATCTACGGCACCACGAACAATCCGTATGACGTGACGCGCACACCTGGCGGCTCATCTGGCGGTGCGGCGGCGGCGCTCGCCACCGGCATCACGCCGCTGGAAATCGGCTCCGATATCGGCGGCTCGCTTCGGCATCCGGCTAATTTCTGCGGTGTCGTTTCCCTCAAGCCGACGTGGGGCGTCCTTCCTTTGCGCGGTCATGTTCCGCCCGCGCCCGATGAATTCGCCGAAACCGATCTCGGTGTCGTAGGCCCGATGGCACGCAATGTGGACGATCTGCGCCTGCTGTGGAATGTGCTGCGCGGCAGTGAAGGCGCGGCTGCCAAATCCGTGAAGGGCGCGCGCATTGCGGTGTGGGATGAAGAGGCCGGCTTCCCACTCGCGAAAGACGTGCAGAGCGCGGTCGCCCGCGCGGCTTCCGCGCTGTCGGGAGCAGGTGCGGTGGTCGGCAATGCCAAACCGCCCGTCTCCGGCGAGGCGCTGATGCAGCCTTATCTGCAGATCCTCTCGGCCGTGTTGAGCGCCGGATTGCCCGACGACGTTTACAACGCATTCGCCTCCATGCGCGAACAGGATCTGAAATCCGTAGCGCAAGGCGGGCCGGATGCGCGTGCGGCTGCGTTCCGCCTTGCCAACACGGCGAGCTATCGCGATGTCGCGCGCGCTGTGGTGGCCCGCCAGAAACAGAAGGATGCGCTCGAACGCTTCTTCGACGAAGGTTATGAAGCGGTGCTGATGCCCGTCACGCCGGTCGTGGCGTTTCCCCACAATCAGAAGGGCAGCTTTGCCAATCGCGTGATGGATGTGGACGGGTGCGAAGAACCTTATGGGAGTCTTCTCAATTGGATCGCGCTTGCCACCTCGCTCCATGCGCCAGCACTTGCGGTGCAGGCGGGGCAAACCGCGTCGGGCCTGCCGGTGGGTGTGCAGCTTGTCGGGCGCTGGAACGGTGAAGACCGATTGTTCGATTTGGCCCAAGCGGTTGAAGAAGGGCTGGGTGGCTTCTCGCCTCCACCGATTTGAGGGCCTTTTGACAGGCCTGCTGCGGGGCTGACAATATGTCACCAAAGCTATCGCCACAGAGGGACCGACCATGACCATCCGGCTTCGCAACGGCATCTTCCTTGCGCCTTTTCATCCGGTGAACGAAGACCCGACGCTCTGCATTCAGCGCGACATGGAGTTGATCGAGCATCTGGACAGGCTGGGTTACGAAGAAGCCTGGATCGGCGAGCATCATTCGGCGGGTTTCGAGATCATTCCCTCGCCCGAGCTTTTCATTGCCGCGGTTGCCGAACGCACCAAGCGCATCAAGCTTGGCACCGGTGTCGTTTCGCTTCCCTATCACCAGCCGCTGATGGCGGCGAACCGCATCATCCAGTTGGACCATCAGACGCGCGGCCGCGTGATGTTCGGCGTGGGCCCCGGCCTTCTGCCGTCGGATGCGTTCTCGATGGGCATCGAACCTTCCACGCAGCGCGACCGCATGGTGGAATCCATCGAAGTGATCCTGCGCCTGTTCAAGGGCGAGCGCGTCACCCACAAATCCGAATGGTTCACGCTGCAGGATGCGACGTGCCAGTTGAAACCCTATTCCTGGCCGCATCCGGAAATCTGCGTGGCATCGAGCGTCACACCGTCGGGCGGCAAGCTCGCCGGCAAGCATGGCTTCGGCATGTTATGCGTGGCCGCCACGCAAGCGGGCGGGTACGACGCGCTCGCGGTGAACTGGGATGTTGCGAACAAGACCGCCGCCGAACACGGCCGCACGATGGACCCCGAACGCCTGCGCCTCGTCGGTCCCGTGCACATCGCGGAGACGCGCGAGAAGGCGTTCGAGAATTGCAAATTCGGCTTCGAACAATGGCGCGATTATTTCTCCGGTATCAGCGCGGTGGCCGGACGCGAAGCGACGGAGAACCGTCCGCTGGAATCGCTGGTGGAAGAAGGTGTGGCCGTGGTCGGCACGCCGGACGACGCGATTGCGCAGATCCAGCGCCTGCAGAAGAAGCAGGGCGAATTCGGCTGCTTCCTGCAGCTCGCACACAATTGGGCGGATTTCGACAACACCAAGAAATCCTACGAGCTGTGGCAACGTTACGTGACGCCCGCGATCCACGGCGCCAACATCGCGCGCGAAACCGCGCTCGACTGGGCGAGGGACAACAAGGAGCGCTTCGTCGGAGCCGCCGTGACCGCCGCCATGCAGACGATCCAGAAGCATTACGAGGATGAGGCGAAGAAGGCGCCGAAAGCGGCGGAGTAGCCTCTAGGCCGCCCGCGCAAGGGCCAGAAGTTCGTCGACGGACCATTGGTCATCGACATACTCGCCATATTTGCTGGCGATCACGCGTCCATCCGGCGCGATGAGGAAATCCGCCGGCAAGCCGTAACGTCCGCCGTGCGGATTGAGGCTTGGCGCGGCTTCACGTCCGGCAACGACGGCGGGAATGCTACGCGCAAGCCCGCTCGCGATTGCACCCCAGCCGCGCGGATCGAGCAGTGCGCGCGCGCCGCTTTCCACACCGAACGCAGCATAGACCTTTTTGTCGGGATCGGCGACCACAGCGAAAGGAAACGTGGCGGCGTGCTCGCGCAGATCTTCGGCGGAAGAATGAAAGAATACGATTTCGCGAATGCCAGCCGCCGCGATCTCATCCTGACGACGCATCATCGAGTGAAGATGCAGATTGCACACGGGGCAGCCCGCGAACCGGCGAAATTGCAAATGAACAAGCCCGGAAGGATCGGGGATGCCGACGTCTTCGCCGGAGATGCTCTCAAACCTGCGCGGGCTGACGCTATCGCCAACACCGAATTTGCGGGAACGGTCGGGCATCGCTGCGTCCCTTCCATGGCTGCAACAACCATATGGGGAGAGGGCGGCCCAAGACCAAGAGACTAGAGCCTCACCCGTCCCGACACGATGGCTTCATAGCCTTCCTTGTCGAGCGCCTCGTAGCGGCAGGTGATGGGGTCCAGCACGAAGAGAGGGTCTTTGATCGTTTCGGGATTGAAGCCCTCTTTCACCAGATCGACCTTGCGCAGCTTGAAGGTGCCGGTGATTTCCTGCTCGGGCTGGATGCGGATGAAGATCGGCCGTGCATAAGCGGGCAGATTGGCCTTCATCTGTTCGCCGAGCGCACCCAGTTCGAATTCGGGGCTGACCGACAGCGAGGCCATGCCCGCGCGCCCGTCCTGCCCCGGGATCTGCACGCCATAGACGTTCACATCGAGGATGCCGGGGATGACACCGAGGACTTCGGTGACTTCGCTGGTGGCGACGTTCTCGCCTTTCCAGCGGAAGGTATCGCCAATGCGATCGACAAAATAGAAATAGCCGTGCTCGTCCTTGCGCATCAGGTCGCCGGTGCGAAACCAGCTGTCGCCCTTCTCGAACACGTCGTCGAGGACCTTCTTCTTGGTGTCTTTTTCCTGCGTGTAGCCTTCGAAGCTGCGGCCCGGCTCGTCGACGATCTTGCCGATGGCCTCGCCCGCTTCGCCTGCGGCGCACTCGATGCAACGCCCGTCAGGTCCGCGCACCGGCATTTCGCTTTCGACGTCGAACTTGATGATGCGGCAGACGATGATGTTGCGCATGTAGCTTGGAATGCGCCCGACGGATCCCACATGGCCGTCGTAATTGATCATCGAGACGTTGCCTTCGGTGGCGCCGTAGAATTCGACGATCTTGGGGATCGCAAAACGCTTCTGGAACGCGGGCCAGATTTCGGGCCGCAGGC
This sequence comes from uncultured Rhizobium sp., assembly GCA_964612235.1. Taxonomy (GTDB): domain Bacteria; phylum Pseudomonadota; class Alphaproteobacteria; order Micropepsales; family Micropepsaceae; genus Rhizomicrobium. Next base: position 6,090 of record CAZTCU010000065.1, on the reverse strand, counting down.
CATTGCCGGTGATGGCGCGGATCTTGTGATCGCGCTCATGCGCCGACGGCGGCGCGTTCAGCAGATAGCGGCAGAGTTCGCCGATATACTGGAACAAAGTGGGTTCGTATTTGTGGATGTCGTCCCAGAATTCGGAGACGGAGAATTTGCGCTTGATGACGACCGAACCGCCGGTGAGGAACGCAGGGCCCAGCGCGCACATGCCGCCCACCGAATGATACATCGGCAGGCAATTGTACATGCGGTCGGAGGCTGTCGCGTTCAGCGCGCCCGAGAAGCCGTGCATCATGAAAAGCATGCGCGTGTGGCTGATGTTGGCGGCTTTCGGCAAACCCGTGGTGCCCGACGTGAAGATGTAGAACACGCGGTCCTTGCAGGTGACCTTCTCGTCGATGCTGGGCGGCGTGCCGGGAAGCGTGTTCGTCACCGCGTCGAGGTCTTCGCATCCTTCCGCCGGACCGCCCGCGCTCCAGGCACGCGGCTTGTTCTCGATCAGGTTCGCGACTTCGATGTAATTGGGTGCCAGCTCCTGGCCCACGATCACATGCTTGACGTTGGAGATGTTGATCGAATGGGCGAGCGGCGTGCCGCGCAGATTGGTGTTGATGAGCGCCATGATGCCGCCCAGCTTCACCACGCCCATCCAGGCCATCAGATATTCCGCCCGGTTCTCCATCAGAAGCGCCACCACATCGCCCTTGCGCACACCTTGCGCCTTCGCCCAATGGGCGTGGCGGTTCGTACCTTCGTTCAGTTCGCGATAGGTGTAGGTGCGATGGGGACAGACGATGGCGATGGCGTTGGGCGTCTTGGCCGCCTGTTCGGCGATGATGGTGGTGATGATGCGCGTCGAATCCGGCTTCACATGCCGCATCCGATAGAAGGTGCGGGCGATGCTGGAAATATAACTGTATTCGCGCTCGATGCCCGCGAAGAGGCTCATCGGTTTCCACCCGCTCGATTTTGACCGAGAATTGAAGCGCGGCTACGTATCGTCAAGACTGTCAATAGCCGCAGGTGGCCATCGATGCTCGATTTGAGGGGATTGAAATGTCCCATGCCTGCGCTGCTTGCCCGGCGCGCGCTCGAACGTGCGCGTCCCGGCGAAACGCTGGTGGTGATGACAGACGATCCCATGGCCCCGATCGACATGCCGCATATGTGCCATCAGGAGGGATTCGAATTCGTGAACCTGTCCCGCGAAGGCAATACCGCGCGCATGACGCTGCGCCGTCCGGAAAAGCCGTCGCATTGATCTTGCGTTCCTGAAATGTTCCAATGTGCCATGGAGACGGCACAACAAGTCGCGCGCGGGGTCAGCAGGCTTTTGATGCAGGAGGGGTTCAGCCCCATCCTGGAATTCACGCTCGCCAACGGGCGCAGGCTCGACGTGGCCGCACTCGGACCGGATGGAACGGTGGTGGGCGTCGAGATCAAGGTGGCGCTGGGCGACCTCAAGGGCGATCTCAAATGGCCCGAATATCTGGAATTCTGCGAGCTTTTCTATTTCGCGATTCCACCTGATTTTCCCGATGAGTTCGTACCCTCCGGGACCGGATTGATCGTGGCGGATCGTTATGGCGGGGCCATCGTGCGGCCCTCGCCTGTCGCCCAAATCCATGCGAGCCGCAGGAAGGCGGTTACCTTGCGCTTCGCCAAAGTCGCGGCGGAACGGCTTGCGACCGTCATCGAACTGGCCGCCGACCCCAGAGGAGCAACGGTGTTACCCGAATGAAGAAGAAAACATCTCCCAAAGGCAAAGGCGTCAACGCCGCCGACGTGAAGAAGATCGCGCTGTCTTTTCCCGAGGCGCATGAGAAGCCGTCTTACGGCAGGCCCGCTTTTTTCGTCGCCAAGAAATTCTTCACCCGCGTGCGCAGCGAAGACGCTTCCCTGGTGATGGGCGTCGAAGGCGGAATGGAGCAGCGCGACATGATGCTCGAACTCGATCCCGAGACCTATTTCATCACCGATCACTACAAAGATTATCCGATGCTTCTGGTGCGCCTGTCGCACATCACGAAGGAGGAATTGCGCGCGATGCTGGAACGCCGCTTTCGCGCCATCGCACCAAAGAAACTGTTGAAGCCCGTCGAGCAAAAGCCGGCGGCGAAGAAAAGCCCGAAAAAGAAGAAGAAAACGCGTTAGCGCGGCGAGCGCTTGGCGAGGATACGCTGCAACGTGCGGCGGTGCATGTTGAGGCGGCGCGCGGTTTCCGAGACGTTGTGACCGCAGAGTTCATAGACGCGCTGGATATGCTCCCAGCGCACCCGATCCGCCGACATTGGATTTTCCGGTGGCTTCGGCTTGGTGCCGGGAGCAGCCAGCAAAGCCGCGAGAATATCGTCGGCATCGGCGGGCTTCGGCAGATAATCGATGGCGCCGTATTTCACGGCCGCAACCGCGGTGGCGATATTTCCGAAACCGGTTAGCACAACGACGCGCGCTTCGGGGCGGGTGCGATGGAGGACTTCCACCACATCGAGGCCGTTGCCGTCATCGAGCTTCAGATCCACCACGGCGAAAGCCGGCGGGGCTTCCTTGGCGCGCGCCATTCCCTGCGCCACGCTTTCGGCGATGGTCACGGCAAAGCCCCGGGCCTCCATGGCGCGGGCCAGACGTTCGCGCAGAGGACGGTCGTCCTCGACGATCAAAAGTGTCTTCTCTTCCGGGATGGGGGTGTCGCGCGTGGCCATGAGGGGGCCTCCTTAAAGCGGCTGAGGCGTCGAATGCAAGCCTGTTGCTGCTTATGGTGAACCGAGGCGGACGGGCGCCTCGCCGTCGATGGCCCCGCGCGGCCACACCGCGCTCACCCGAGCCCCGCCGGATTCCAGATTTCCCGCGGTCAGGCTGCCGCCCATGCGTTCGATCAGGGTCTTGGCGATGAAGAATCCCAGCCCCATGCCTTCGTGCTTGGCGAGGTCGTCCTCGGGGGCGATTTCGGTCTCGGCGACGGCATGATGGCCGGGGCGCGAGGTGGTGTAGGGCTCGCCGATCCGCTCGAATATCTCCGGCGAGAAGCCCGGCCCGTCGTCCTCCACCGAGACCCGCAGCCAGTTCTCGTCCCAGCGCAGATGGACCGAGACCTTGGTGCGGGCGAAGTCGGCCGCGTTCTCTATGATGTTGCCGAGCCCGTGCATCAGCTCGGGCACGCGCCAGACCTGGGGTTCGGGCGGCGGATTGTCTTCGGAGAGTTCGATGGCGATCTCCACATCCTCGCCGCGATAGGGCGCTGCGATGTCGTCGAGAAGCGCGCCAAGCGGCAGGCGCTGGGCTTCGTCCAGCATCGCCTCTTCGGGCCGCGACAGCTTGGTGAGGATGGCCCGGCAGCGTTCGGCCTGTTCGCGCAACAGCCGCGCATCGTCATATTCCGGCGAGCCTTGGGGCAGCGCGCGTTCGAGTTCGCGCGCCACCACGGCGATGGTGCCGAGCGGCGTGCCGAGTTCGTGGGCGGCAGCCGTCGCCAGCGCCCCGATGGCCGACAGGCGATGCTCGCGTTCGAGCGCCAGCTGCGTGGCGGCAAGACCGGCCGACATGCGCGCATTCTCGCTTGCGATGCGCCAGGCATAGATCGAAGTGAACCCGATGCCGATCACCAGCGACGACCAGATGCCCGCCTGATAGAGCGGCGGCAATTCCATGTGCTCGCTGGGCGACCATGGAAGGGGCGCATGCCACACCGCAATGGCGCAGATCGAAAGAAACGCCAGCGCCGCAAGCATCAACGTGTTGCCGAGATCCAGCGTACCTGCCGCGATCACGACCGGCGCGATGAACATCAGCGCGAACGGATTGGAGATGCCGCCCGTCAGATAGAGCAGCGCCGCAAGCTGCAGGATGTCGTAGCCGAGATAGATCGTGGCATCGCGGCTGGTGAGGCGGTGCGCCGCCGGATAGCGCAAGGTGAGCGCCAGATTGAGGAACGCGCTCGTCGCGATGGCGGCGATGCATTTGACCAGCGGCAGGTGATAGCCGAAGCCGAAATAGACGAGGAACAGCGCAATCGACTGGCCCGCGATGGCCAGCCAGCGCAGATTCGACAGGGTGCGCAGCCGCACCCGCCCGCGCGCGGTGCGCGATCCCACCTGCTGCTGCCAGAAACGCGGTGTTTCGGCCGGTCGCCCGTTTTCCGCAAGTTCCTTTGCCGCCAGTTCTTGTGTGGTCAGTTCCAACGCTCGCCCCCTCCATGCCCAAGCGGCCTTTCGCCGCTTTGGAGCCGGACCGGCCAAGCATATCAATAGAGGGCCGTCTTTCCACAACCGCCCGTGGTCCGCACGCCCCTTGCCCTTGTCCCCTATCTGCTCGCGCTGGCCGCAGTCATCGGCGGGCTTTTGTCCTCTGCCGGGGACCGGTCCGTCGGCGCTTCGCAAGGCACGGCCGCCATCGGCGGGCCGTTCGCGCTGGCCGACCAGAACGGCGCCCCGCGCACCGACAAGGATTTTCGCGGCCAATATCTGCTGATCTATTTCGGCTACACATTCTGCCCCGATATCTGTCCGACCACGCTGAGCGTGATGGGCGACGCCATGGACAAGCTCGGTCCGTTGTCCGAGCGCGTGACGCCGGTTTTCGTCACCGTCGATCCGGCGCGCGATACGCCGAAGGTACTCAAAGCCTATCTCAAAAGCTTCGGGCCGCGTTTCGTGGGCCTCACCGGAAGCGCCGACGCCATCGCCAAGATCAGCCGCGAATATGCCGTCTATGCCGCCAAAGAGCCTCTACAAGGCGGCGGCTACGCTATGACCCATTCGAACACGATCTATCTGATGGGGCCGAACGGAAAATTCCTGACACATTACGACGAAGCCATCGGCCCCGACGCCTTGGCGGTCAAGCTCAAGGATCAGATCGCGGGCACCGGCAATCCCGCCTGATCGCAGGCGGCGATCAGCGTGTTGCGCATCAGGCAGACGATAGTGGTGGCACCGACGCCGCCGGGAACGGGCGTGATGGCGCCGGCGACTTCAGCCACTTCATCATAGGCCACATCGCCCACGATCTTGTATTTGCCGTCGCCCGAGGGCACGCGATTGATGCCGACATCGATCACGGTGGCGCCCGGCTTGATCCAGTCGCGCTTGACGAATTCGGGTTTGCCGATGGCGGCGACCAGAATATCGGCCCCACGCGCGACCGCGGGCAGATCCCGTGTCTTGGAGTGCGCCATCGTGACGGTGGCGTTGGCCGCGAGCAGGAGCTGCGCCGCAGGCTTTCCGAACAGCAGCGAACGGCCGATCACAAGCGCATTCATGCCCGCGATGTCGCCCAATGTTTCCTTCAACATCAGCATCACGCCCGTCGGCGTGCACGATACCAACTTCGCACGCCCACTAAGCAAAAGGCCCGCATTGTAAGGCGTCAGCGCATCGACATCCTTTTTCGGATCGAGCGTGTCCAAGACGGCTGCTTCGCGCACCTGTTTTGGCAACGGCAATTGCACGAGGATGCCATGCACTTGCCTGTCGTCGTTGAAGCGGCGCACTTCGCGCAACACCGCGTCTTCGCTGGCATCTTCCGGCAGCGAAACATGCGCGGAATGAAAGCCCAGTGCTTCGGCTGCCTTGCCCTTGTTGCGGACATAGACTTCGCTCGCCGGATCGCTGCCGACGAGAACAGTCGCCAATCCCGGCACGAGACCGTGTTCCGATTTAAGCTTTGCCGCTTGCTCGCCGATGCGCGCGCGCAAGCTTGCCGCGAACGCCTTTCCGTCGATGATCTTCGCCGTCATCAGATGCCGAACCGCACGGAAGCCCAGAAGATCGCGTAACGAATGAAATAGAGCAGCAGGATCAGGATCAGCGGCGAGAGATCGAGGCCGCCGATGGGCGGCACGATACGGCGGATCCGGCGCAGGAACGGCTCGGTCAGCACTTCGAGGATGTGCACGATCTGACGCGCGGTCTGGTTGTAAAGATTGATGACGCCAAATGCGATCAGCCAGCTCACCACCACGGCCGCGATCACGACCCAGACATAGATGTCGATGATCTCGACGATGATCCAGGCAATCGGATTGAGCATGTGCGGCCTTTCCGGAAGACGCAGACGTTTTAGCGGCGCGGGTTCCGCAGGGGCAAGGTGAAAAGGGTG
>CAZTCU010000064.1:0-11254 GCA_964612235.1 uncultured Rhizobium sp. | reverse complement strand
AGCTTCCCACCAAGACCATCCGCGAAATGATCGTGGGTTCGATCGACGTAATCGTGCAGGCCGAGCGCCTGCGCGACGGTTCGCGCCGCATCACCAAGGTCACCGAGGTGATCGGCACCGAAGGCGATGTCGTCATCACCCAGGATCTGCTGACTTACGAAATCATGGGCGAAGACGAAACCGGCCGGATGCGCGGTCGCCACATCGGTACGGGCATCGTGCGTCCGTCCTTCTGGGAGCGTGCGCGCTATTTCGGCCTTGAACGCGAACTCGCCGAGGCGCTCGACGCCTGCCAGGCGTAAAGGGCAAGTGGAATGACCGAGACCCTTCTCTACGGTCTGACGGCGCTGTTGATCTTCGGCGCGGTGGGCGGCGTTGGTCTGGCGTTCGCGGGCGGCATGAGCGGCAAGACGCAAAAGCGCGTCGCCTCGGTGGCCAAGGTGCAAACCGGCGGTCGGCTGGCGGCGGTGCTGCGCGGCAAGGAAGACCCCGGCCAGCGGCGCAAGAACGTCACAAACCTTCTGAAGGAAATCGAGAAGAAGCAGGAGCAAAGCAAGGAACGGCCGACTTTGCGCCGCCGGCTTACGCGTGCGGGACTGAGCATGGGGCCGCGCGCATTCTGGATCTGCAGCGCCGTCACCGGCGTTGTCGTGACGGTTTTCTGCTTTGTCATGGGCTATCCGTGGTACGCCAACATTCTGGCCGGCTTCGGCGCGGCAGCGGGCCTGCCGCGCTGGATCGTCGGTTTTCTCACCGCGCGCCGGCAGAAGAAATTCACCGAGGAATTCGCCAACTCGATCGACGTCATCGTCCGTTCGGTGCGGTCGGGCCTTCCCGTCAACGAAGCGCTCAAGATCGTGGCCAAGGAAGCGCCAGATCCGGTGGGCAGCGAATTCCGTGCCCTCGTCGAAGGCCTGAAGGTCGGCGTCTCGCTCGACCAGGGTTTGACGCGCATGCACGACAACATGCCGACGGCCGAGGTCAGCTTCTTCGCGATCGTGATGTCGATCCAGTTGAAATCGGGCGGCAACCTTTCTGAAGCGCTTTCCAATCTGGCGGGCGTGCTGCGCGACAGAAAGCGTCTGCAGGGCAAGATCAAGGCAATGTCGTCCGAAGCGAAAGCCTCGGCCGGCATCATCGGCTCGCTGCCGGTGGCGGTGACACTGCTCGTCTATTTCACCACGCCGGGCTACATCATGCTGCTGTTCCAGGAGCGGATCGGCAACCTCATGCTTGTCGGTTGCGCGGTGTGGATGTCGATCGGCATCGCGGTGATGCGCAAGATGATCAGCTTCAAGTTCTGAGGGGTTCCATGCTGAGCGTCGGCATCTTCGAGATACTGTTCGATCCGAACTTCATAGCGACGGCCGCCGCCGCCATCGTGGCCTTCGCCACCATCGTCACGCTCGGCTTGCCGATGATGGAACGCTCGGCACTCACCAAACGGCTCAAGACGGTTTCGGAACGGCGCGAGGAATTGCGCGCCCGCCATCACGCTGCCCTTCAGAAGCGTGCCTCGTTGCGCACCGAGCCCGTCGGCTTCATGAAGGAGACGCTGGAGCGGTTCAATCTCTCCAACATCCTCGAATCTCCCAACACGCGCGACAAGCTCGCTCGCGCCGGGCATCGCGGACAGGCGCCGCTGATCGCCTTTCTGTTCTTCCGCTTTGTCGTGCCGTTCATCGTGTTCGTGCTGGCGCTGATCTATTTCTTCGCGATCAGTCACGTTCATTGGCCCGCGCTCACCAAATTCTCTGCGGCGCTCGGCATCGGCATTCTGGGGTATTACCTGCCGGACCTTTATCTCACCAACAAGATCCAGCAACGCCAGGCGTCCATCATGCAGGCGTTTCCCGATGGGCTCGACCTCATGCTCATCTGCGTGGAATCGGGCATGTCGATCGAATCGACCTTCACCCGCGTGGCCGCCGAAATCGGTACGCGCTCGGCCGAGCTCGCCGAGGAACTGGGGCTCACTACCGCGGAATTGTCATACCTGCCCGACCGCAGTCTGGCGTTCGACAATCTGGCGCGCCGCACCGGCCATTCCGGCGTCAAGGCGGTGGCGACCGCCCTCAACCAGGCCGAACATTACGGTACGCCGATGGGACAGGCGCTGCGCGTGACTGCGCAGGAAAACCGTGAACAGCGCATGGCGGAAGCCGAAAAGAAAGCCGCGGCGCTTCCCGCCAAACTCACCGTGCCAATGATCCTGTTCTTCCTGCCGTGCCTCTTCGTGGTCATCCTGGGCCCGGCGATCATCAAGATCATGCACACGATGCATCACTGAGAAGCATCTCTTCCGCCTCATCCGCCATCAGCGTTCCACGAATTTCTGGGTGGCGGGCCACCGGCTACCCCGAACCCTCAAAGCCCTATCTTGCTTGTCGTGCTGCGCCGCAGGGACAAATGCGAAAGGGAAGCAAATAAAAAACGCGGCGCATTTGAAGTGCGCCGCGTTCTGTATTTTCGACTGCCGTAAAATTCAGTCCGAGGCGGCGCGCAGGTCGGGCGTGTTTCGCACGGTCGCGGCAGGCGCTGCGGATGCGAGCGTGCGTGGCGTGCCGGTCGCTTCGGCCTTCGCTTCCTGCGCGGGCGCCATTTCCGTTTTCGCGGGTTCTGTGGTTTCGGCTGTCTTCACCGGACCGGCTTCGGGATCTTTCGGCACCGCCTGCATCATCACGCGGCCGGCTTCCGTCTTCACGATCACGGGCTTTTCCGCGGGTGCCGGTTTCACGGGCGCAGGCGTCGAGATCGCCGTTTTAACGGGCTGCGGCGCGGGCGCGACAGGCGCTGTTTTCGCCGGCGCGGCAATCGTGGCCGTTGCAACCGGCTTGGGCTGAGCTGCCGCCGGGACCGTCGACGGCGTGATCGGTGTGGGCACTGTTTTCACCGGTGCGGGAGCGGCCACAGCCGTTTTCACCGGTTGCGGGACAGGAGCGGGAAGCGTCGCCGCTGTCACAGGCTTCGGCAGGGCCGCCGCAGGGACCGTCGATGGCGTGATCGGTGTGGGCGTTGTTTTCACCGGCGTGGGAGCGGCTATAGCCGTTTTCACCGGTTGCGCGGCGGGAGGAGGAAGCGTCGCCGCCGTCACAGGCTTCGGCAGCGCCGCCGGCGGGACGGCCGAAGGCATCACGGGATGGGGCGGTGCCGCATCGGCGGTCTGCTGTCCGCGCAAATTCGCCATCAGGGCGGCGTTGTGTGCGATCTTCGGATCGTTGCCGGCGGCCTGCGCCTGCGCGATCAACGCCTGGGCGGCGGGAAGATCGCCCGCCAGCATGCGCGACATCGCGTAATTGTTGAGAAGTGCAGCACTCGTCGGGTTCAGTTGCAATCCGCGCTGATAGGCGGTCTTGGCGTCGGCAAACTGACTCTTCTGATCGAAGGCCGCGCCGATCGCGGAATAAAGCGTCCAGTCGTCCGGCCTCAGTTCGATCGCGCGTTTCAGGAACGCGACCGCGTCGTCGGAACGGCCGAGCGACACCAGGGTCTTGCCGTATTCCCCGCACACCCGCGCATCGTCGGGCGCCACCAGCACCATCTGCGCGAAGGCATGCGCCGCGCCGCCGAGATCGCCGGCGAGGCGTTGCGCTTTCGCCTTTTCGATCTCGCTGTCGAGATTGGCGGCGAGCGTCTTGGCGAGGTTGGGCGATTCCGTTTCCGCGGGGTTCTGTTGCGGCTGGGTTTGCGCCTGCGGCGCCGGCTTGGGTTTTTTGTCGGAATCGTCTGACGACCCGAAGAGGTTGAAGCCGAACGCGGCGCTCGACCACATCAACGCGACGGCGGTCATGGCGACACCGGAACGCAAGGAACGCATGGATTTCCCCTTGAACGGACGGGCCGATCATGGGGCAGGCGAAGTCAACAAACCTTTAAGCATAAGAGGCCGATTTTCATTATGCGGATCAAAGGCCATGGCCGGAACAAAAGGGTTGCGCGAGGCGCTTTGCGGGTCCAAATCCTGTCGCAATCGACGGTTGGAATGGCAGCCATGACGCCACGCGGAGCCCTTTCTGTGGCCACGGGCGCGGGTCTCGCGCTTTGCCTCTGGCTTGCCGGGTTGGTTCCCGGCTTGGCCCAACCCGCGCGCATCGCCTTCCAGATCAGCACCGGCTCGACTGGAGGGACCTATTTCCCGGTCGGCGAGTTGATCGCGGGGCTTCTGAGTCACCCCGCCGGTGCACAAAGATGTGAGAAATCAACGCTTTGCGGGCCGCCCGGCCTGATCGTGACCGCGCGGACCAGCGATGGGGCCGTGGCCAATGTCCGGGCTGTCGACGCCGGCACCTTCACCTCCGGGCTGGCCCAGTCCGACGTGGTGGCCGAGGCCGTGGCGGGGAAGGGCGCCTTCAAGAAGGACGGCGCGCGCAAGCACATAAGGGTGATCGCCGCCCTTTTTCCGGAGGACGTGCATCTGGTGGTGGCGGCCTCCTCGAAGATCGCTTCGGTTTCCGATCTCAGGCGCAAGCGCGTTTCTCTGGGGGCGGAGGGTTCGGGAAGCCTGGTCACCGCACGCGCGGTGCTGGCGGCATGGCGCCTGCGCGAACGCCATCTCAAGGCGAGTTTCGATCCCCCGGAGATCGCCGCGCAAAAGCTCGCACGCGACGAACTCGATGCGTTCTTCTTCGTCGGCGGGCCGCCCGTGCCGCTGATGCTGAACCTGATCGCTCGCAAACAGGCGAGACTTGTGTCCATCGACGGCGACGGGCGCGCGCGGTTGCTGAAGGCAAGTCCAAGTCTTTCCGCCGACACGATCCCCGCAGGCACCTATCCGGGATTGGGCAAGGTCGAAACGGTGAAGACCCGCGCGCTGTGGATCGTCAACGACAAGCAGCCTCTGCCGCTTGTCTACGAGATGACGCGCGCGCTGTTCGAATCCGGCAACGCCCAATCGCTTCGGACAAATGCGAGCGCCCGCCGCATCAGCCTCGATACCGCAGCACGCGATCTTCCTGCAGCGCTTCATCCCGGTGCGGAAAAGTTTTATCGCGAACGGGGAAAGTTGGCGCAGAACAAGGCCAACTAGGCCAGGCCCTCTTCGACCTCTCGTTTCGCGGCGTTGCTCCAATCCACCATTGCAGGCAGCGCGAACATGCGTTCGACATAAGCCGGCGCTGCTTTGGGCGTTTCGATGCCATAGGTGCGGAAGCGCGAACAGATGGGCGCATACATGCAATCGGCGATGGAGAATCCTCCGAACAGGAACGGCCCGCCATGCGCGTCGAGGGCGTCCGTCCAGATTTTTTGGATGCGCGCGATTTGGGCCTTGGTGTTGTCGCGCAGATCGGGCGTCGGCAGTTTGCGCGCGAAATCCATCGGCAACTGGTCGCGCACATCGGGAAAGCCCGAATGCATTTCCGCCGAAACGGCGCGCGCTTCGGCGCGGACGCGCGGATCTTCCGGCCAGAGCTTTGCGTCCGGGTGGCGCTCGGCCAGCGTTTCGCAGATCGCAAGGCTGTCCCACACGCTCCACGCCGTGCCGTTCTCCTCGATCTTGAGCAGCGGCACACGGCCCGATGGCGAACGCTTCTGCACTTCCTCGGTGGTCGAATCCCGCCGCAGCTGGATCAGGTCCTCCTCGAACGGCACCCCGATATGGCGCAGCGCCATGTAGGGTCTAAGGCTCCAGCTCGACCAGTCCTTCGTTCCGATGACGAGCGTGTAGCGGGCGGTCATGGCTTCTCCTTGCGGCGACGCGTGAGGGTTTCTAGAATCGTAGCCGACCCAGCATAAGGCATCTTCATGCATGAGAGCTTTGCCGCGCGCGCAAAGGGAGCGGTGCCGCTCCACGCGGTGAGATCGGCGGATCTGGCGAAATTCCTCTCCGGCCGCGGCAAGCGCGAGGCGAACTGGCTGAAGCGTTCCGGCTTCGCAGCGAAGGACGGCGAGATCCGGCTGGTGCCCGATGCCTCGGGCGGTCTGGCCTGCGCGGTTCTCGGCCTCGGCAAGGGGGAGGATTCGCTGGCACTCGCCGCGTTCTCCGAAACGCTTCCCGCCGGCACCTATGCGCTGGGCGATGTCCCGCAGGCGTTCGCCGGCACGACGGCACTCATCGCCTGGGCGCTCGGCACCTACAAATTCAACCGCTATCGCAAAGCCAAACGCGAAACGCCGAAGCTTGCGGTTCCGGCGGGAGCCGACGCGGCGGAAGCCGCGCGTATCGCCGAAGGCGTGTTCCTGGCCCGCGACCTCATCAATACGCCCGCCAACGACATGGGGCCTGCCGAACTCGCCGCTGCCGCCAAAGAGCTTGCGAAGAAACACGGCGCCAAGATCTCGATCATCGAAGGCGAGGCGCTGAAGAAGCAAAACTTTCCGCTGATCCATGCCGTGGGCCATGGCTCGGAGCGCGGCCCCCGCTTGATCGACATAAGCTGGGGCAGCGGACCGAAGGTGACGCTGGTCGGCAAGGGCGTGTGTTTCGATTCCGGCGGCCTCGATCTCAAGCCGTCATCCGCCATGCTGACGATGAAGAAGGACATGGGCGGGGCAGCCACCGTGCTCGGTCTCGCGCACATGATCATGGACGCGAAACTGAAACTGCGCCTGCGCGTGCTGATTCCGGCGGTCGAGAATTCCGTCTCGGGCCGCGCCTATCGTCCGGGAGACGTGTTTTCCAGCCGCAAAGGTCTCACCGTCGAGATCGGCAACACCGATGCGGAAGGACGGCTCGTGCTCGCCGATGCGCTGGCACTTGCCGACGACGACAGGCCGGATTTGTTGATCGATCTCGCCACGCTCACGGGTGCTGCGCGCAGCGCCACCGGCATGGAATTGCCGCCCTTCTTCACCGACGACGAACGGCTTGCCGCCCATCTCGCGGCGTGCGGAAAAGACGTGAACGATCAGGTCTGGCGTCTGCCGTTGTGGCGCGGTTATGAATCCGCGCTGTCGAGCGACATCGCCGATCTCACCAACAATCCGAACTACAATCTTGCGGGCGCGATCACCGCGGCGCTGTTTCTCAACCGCTTCGTCGAGAAATCCAAAAGCTGGATGCATCTCGATATCCCGGCCTGGGTCGACCGCCCGAAACCCGGCCGCCGCAAGGGCGCGGAAGCCAACACGGCGCGCGCCCTCTATGCGCTTTTGAAGTCGCGCTACGCATGAGCCTCGATTCCCGCATCACACCGGCGCGCGGCGATCTCGCGGCGTCGGCGCTGCGCGGCAAGGTCGACGCGAAATCGTTCGTGGATGGCGAGACGCAAAGCGTCGCTATCGGCCGCACGGCGTTGCGGGCCGGTCCTTCGGCCACTTCCGGCATGGCGAGCGAAGTGCTGTTGGGCGAAACCGTCACCGTCTATGAGCGGCGCGACGGCTGGGCTTGGGTGCAATGCGCGCTCGACCGGTATGTCGGCTATGTGCGCGAGGATGCGCTGGCAGAGCCGACGAAACCCACCCATCGCGTCATCGCGACCTCAACGCCGCTGTTGCCTGCGCCGGACGTGAAACGTCCCGCGCTCGATCTTCTGCCCATGAACGCGCAAGTCCGCGTCGCGGGCCATGAAGGCCGTTTCGCACGCACGGCGTCACGCGGTTTTGTGTTTGCGGATCATCTCGTCGCGCTAGACGACCGGCAGAAGGATTGGGTCGCGATTGCAGAACGCTTCCTGGGTGCGCCTTACATCTGGGGCGGCAAGACCTATGAAGGTCTCGATTGCTCCGGCCTTGTGCAGACGGCGCTGCAAACGGCGGGCATCGCTTGTCCTCGCGATAGCGACATGCAGGAAAATGCGCTGGGTCACGCGGTCGAGGACCTGTCGCGTCCGCAGCGCGGCGATCTCGTCTTCTGGAAAGGCCATGTCGGCATCATGCTCGACGGGGCGCGCATGCTCCACGCCAACGCGCACTCAATGAACGTCACTATCGAACGGCTGTCCGAGGCGATCATGCGCATCGCGAAATCGGGGAGTGAAGTGACGGGCTTGCGGCGGCTTTAATATCCCCGCTCGAAATCCACCACGTCGGAAAGTTTCTCGCCGCGTTCCACCTTGCCCATCCCGTCGATCACGAAACGCGCGGCTTCGCGCGGGTCGGTGAGGCCCGCGACATGCGGTGTCACGGTCACTTTCGGATGCGTCCAGAGCGGATTGTCTTTCGGCAGCGGTTCGGTCTCGAACACGTCGAGCGTCGCGCCCGACAGGTGATTGGAATCGAGTGCTGCGATCAGGTCGCGCTCGACAAGATGTCCGCCGCGCGCCGCGTTGATGACGGCCGCGCCCACCGGCATCGCTTCAAAGGCATCCGTGTTGAGGATGCCGCGCGTTGCGGGCGTCAGCGGCAACAGGCAGGTGAGGATGTCGGTGCGGGCAAGAAAGGGTTTCAGGTCGGCGTCGCCCGCGAAACTCTCGATGCCTTCCACGTTCTTTTTCGTGCGGCTCCATCCCGCGACGGGAAAGCCCAGATCGCGCAAGCGTTCGCCCGCCATCTGGCCGATTTCGCCCAGGCCCAGAATGCCCACCCGCGTGTCGGCGGTCTTGCGTTGCGGGATGCCCTGCCGCCATTGCCGCGCTTTCTGGAAAGCGTCGAACATGCGCTGCTGGCGATGATGCATCAGCGTGTGCAACACCGTGTATTGCGCCATCTCGAGCGTCAGCCATCTGTTGACGAAGCGCACCAGCGGCACATGGCGCGGATAGTCGGTGTCGAGCAGGAAGCCGTCGACACCAGCGCCCAGCGAGAACACCGCTTTCAGATTCGGCAGCGATTTGAAAAGGCCCGGCGGCGGCCGGAAGCTCAGCGCGTAGTCCACATCGTCGGGCGCATATTCGTCGCGCCCATGCACCTTGATGACGAGCGAAGGATCGGCGGCCTGTATCTGGCCTTCCCACAAAGGTGCCCAGTTCACCGGCACCACGAACAACAGGGTTTTCTTGCGCATGCTCACCGGCACACGCTCCCGCGTTTGCACGTCAGGCGCAAGATTGAAGATTCAAGACCCTGCCATTTGCAGCGGGAGAACGAGCAACATTGCGCGAAGCGCGGACGAATGGTTCACGCGGAGACGCGGAGATCGCGAAGTGACCTCTCCGCGCCCTCCGCGTCTCCGCGTGCAAAATACGGAAAGGTTACGGCGTCTTCGGAGCAGGCGTTGCCGGGGCCTTTTCACCCGCGGCCGGTGCGGCAGCACCATTGGCCGGAGCAGCGGCAGGTGCTGCTTCCGCAGGCTTGGCCGGTGCCGGTGCAGGGATCGGCGCGGGCGAATCGGATTGCGTGCGCAGATACGCGATCAGATCGATACGTTCCTGTGCGCTCCTGATGCCGGCAAAGCTCATCTTGGTGCCGGGAATGTAGCTGCCCGGCGATTTCAGGAAGCGGAACAATTCGTCGAACGTCCAGTTGCCGCCCTTGGCCTTCATCGCGCTGGAGAAAGCAAAGCCGTTGCGGCCTTCGCCACGCGGACTGTCAACGACGCTCCACAGATTGGGACCGATTTTGTTGGGTCCGCCCTTGCTCAGGTCGTGACATTGTTCGCATTTATGGCTGATCTCCTGGCCGGCCTTCACATCGGCACTGGCCAGCACCGTGCCCCAATCCGGCACGGGTTCTTCGACGGGTGCAGCAGCCGGACCGGCGCCCGCGGTTTCCGTCACGCCTTCGACGACATAGCCGGGCTTGGCGGGCGGCTCGACCTCATAGATCGCCTCAGTGGCGATCTTCACAACCATGACAAAGATCAGCGTGCCCAGCACTGCGCCCGCGATCTTGTTCCACTCCCAGGAATCCATAAGGTGCCCACCCGAAAATCGTCGGCGACATTAGCCGCCGGACACCGCGCATTTCTCGCGGCGAAGCGTCGCATAAGTAGCGGAAGGACTTGGCGGAAAACCGAATGAGCGTCTCCCGGAACCCGGTCATCAACCCCATCGTGCTGATCCCGGCCCGGATGGCCTCCACGCGCCTGCCGGGCAAGCCGCTGGCCCCCATAGGCGGAGTGCCCATGATCGTCTGTGTCTGGCGGCAGGCGGTGGCGGCGAATATCGGCCCGGTGGTGGTGGCCGCCGCGGAACCCGAGATCGTGGCCGCGGTGGAGGCGGCAGGCGGCAGGGCCGTGCTCACCGATCCCGGCCTGCCGTCCGGTTCCGACCGTGTTTTTGCGGCGCTGAACGCGGTCGATCCAGAAGGCGCGCACGACGTGATCGTGAATCTGCAGGGCGATCTGCCTGCGCTGGACCCCGCGCAGATTCGCATCGTCGCCGAAGCGTTGGGCGATGCCGACATCGCAACCTTGGCCGCCGAGATCGACGATCCCGCAGAGCGCACCAATCCGAGCGTCGTCAAACCGGTGGTGGCGTGGCAGGCCGACGGGCTTTCGGGCCGCGCGCTCTATTTCACGCGGAGCCCTGCGCCGTCGGGCGAAGGTGCGCTGTTCCATCACATCGGCATCTATGCCTTCCGGCGCGAAAGCCTCGCGCGTTTCGTCTCGCTGCCGCCGTCGCCACTTGAAAAGCGCGAGAAGCTGGAGCAGTTGCGCGCACTGGAAGCGGGAATGACGATCACGGTGGCGCGCGTGGACAGCGTGCCCCTCTCTGTCGATACTCCCGCCGACCTTGAAAAGGCACGGGCGCTGTTGGGACGGAAATGAGCACATTGATCGAAAGCGCGAAGCGCGTCGCCTTCCAGGGCGAGCCGGGGGCTTATGCCAATCTCGCCGCGCGCGAGGCGCTGCCGCATGCACAGGCGATTCCGACGCCCACTTTCGAGGACGCGGTGGAAGCGGTGCGCACGGGCGACACCGATCTCTGCATCATCCCGGTCGAGAATTCCCTGCACGGGCGCATCGCCGACATCCATCACCTGCTGCCGGAAGCGGGGCTTTATATCGTCGGCGAACATTTCCTGCGCATCCGCCATCAATTGCTGGGTGTGAAGGGCGCCAGTCTCGAAGACATCCGCACCGTGATGAGCCAGGCGCCCGCGCTCGGCCAATGCCGCAAGATCATTCGTGACATGCGCTGGACCGCGCAGAACTGGCACGACACGGCGGGCTCGGCGCGCTATGTCGCCGAAACGAAGGATCGCTCGCTCGCCGCCGTCGCCTCGTCGCTTGCGGGCGAGACCTACGGCCTCGATATCCTCAAAGCCGATATCGAAGACGAGCCTCACAACATGACTCGCTTTCTCATCATGGCGCGCGAGCCGGACGATGCGGCCCATGACGGCACGCCCGTGGTGACGACATTCGTGTTCCGCGTGCGCAACGTGCCCGCCGCGCTCTACAAGGCGATGGGCGGGTTTGCGACCAACGGCGTGA
>CAZTCU010000063.1:0-11453 GCA_964612235.1 uncultured Rhizobium sp. | reverse complement strand
CTGGCGACAATTCCGAACAGGTTGAGGCCGAGCCAGATCCAGCCCGCCTGATTTTTGAAATAGTGGGAGGCGGCATAGCCCGCAAACCAGATCGCCCCCCACAGGAAGAAGGACTGGCTCACCTTCGTATAGGTGAGGAATTCCTTGGTCCGCTGCTCCATCCCGGCCACGTCGGCCAAAAGGGCCGAGGCTTCCTCGCGGTCGACGGTCATGGGAGGTTCTCCAGAGTACTCTGTATTGCAGAGTATATGGAAAAGCCCCGCAGCCGTTCAAGGCCGCGGCCCCCCACCCGCCGGTTCTCCGCTGTCGCTCCGAACCGTCGACCTCCCCGCGTAGGGGGAGGTAAGAAATGAAGTCGAGGGCTAGCTACCGACTTACCTCCCCCCACGCGGGGAGGTCGACGCGCGAAGCGCGGCGGGTGGGGGTCTTCGCGCCAAGCCATTGAAAGAACGTTAAATATAATTTTCCTAGATAGGCCTTGAAACCAGGATAGATATAGAATATATTCTCTCGAGTAGGATCGAAAAAGGACCACATCTCACCCACGCAGGCATCCCGGCGACGGCTGGATTTCCCTGTATCCGCGACCATGAGACCAAACACGGATAGCGCTGTCGCCTCATGTGCAGCGTGCGTCTCCCCGCTATTTCGGAGATAGCGGTGGGGGCAATTCCCGCGGGACGAGCCATATGTGCGGGTGTCGATTGTTACAAAAATGTGCCCCGCTGCTGACGCTTTACCTCCGCCACCCTACGCCCGGTGGATTCGCGGTGGCCTGCCACCCGAAGCCAAGGCGCAGGGTGGCGGAGGCATATCCGGGGGACGGTTTGGCGCTTACGGATTGGGTGCGGGCGGCTGCTGGGAATTATTGGCCGGGTTTTGGGTCGGCTCGGCATGGATCACGGCGCGGTTCAGGGTCGCCGCATCCTGCTTTTGCTTGAGATAAGGCACTTCGTATTTCTCGACCTTGGCCCGGTAGTTGTTGAAGGCCTCATCGTCCTGCGGCAGGCGCTTGTCGCAGCGGTCGGGCGGCAGGTGCTCGGTCTCCTGGCACCACAAATCGAAATTGAGCGGCTGGACATTCAACCGTCCGCCGTCGGCGGGTGCGGGCGGCAAAGGCTGCGCGAGTGCAACACTGGCCAGAAAGGTTGCGGCCAGAAAGGTTGCTGCCAGAAAAGATGTGGGCCGGAGCGATGAACTCAACGCGCGCGTCTTTGTCATGCCTTCAACCATAAGCTTGAAGCGGCCCCCGCGATAGATGCGTCACCCGGCTTTCGTAAAAAACATCACCCAAAGCCAGATCAGGATGAAGTTGCTGATGGCAAACACCGAGAGCCGGTGCATCACATTGTTGTAGGTGAGATGGATCAGGCTATGCAGCGCGCGCAAGGCCACATAGATCCAGGCCAGCCACAACACGTTCATGTCGACGCGGGCCGTGACGTAGAACATCAGGCAGGCGACATAGAACAGCACCGGCAGTTCGGTGAGGTTCATGTAGTTGCGGTTGGGGATCGAGACGTCGGCGGGCACGCGCGCGGACTCGCCGTATTTGAAATCGTTGGCGTCGACCTTGCCCGAGAACGCCGCGCGGAAGCGCCGTATCGGCACGAACAGCAAAACGATGAAAGTGAGGAACGCGAGCGCCCCCATCGGAAACAGGATCTGGTCTTGCATCGAATGCCCCCCGTTCGAGTGCGCACTATTCCGCGGCGATGTTCCTGTGTTCGTCTTCGGCCACGCGGACATGTTCCGCCGGCAGCGCCGCGCGCCCCAGGATCATGTCGGAGGCTTTCTCCGCGATCATGATGGTGGGCGCGTTCGTGTTGCCGGAAACAAGTGTCGGCATCACCGAGGCGTCGATCGCGCGCAAGCCTTCGACGCCATGCACGCGCAACTGGCCGTCGACCACGGACATATTGTCGTTGCCCATCTTCGCGGTGCCGACCGGATGATAGATCGTCTCGGCCGTTTCGCGAATGAAGGCGTCGATCTGATCGTCGTTGCGCACATGCGCCCCCGGCATCAGTTCGGGACCGCGATAGGCGTCGAACGCCTTCTGCGCGAACACGTCACGCGCCATCTTCACGCCTTCGCGCAGCGCGCGGCGGTCTTCCTCCGCTTCGAGATAGTTGGGCTGGATGATTGGGGCCACGTTCGGATCGGTGGATTTGATCGAGATGTAGCCGCGGCTCTGCGGACGCAACTGGCAGACATGCGCCATGAAGCCGTGACGATCCGCCTTGCGGCGCGTGTGATCGAACATCAGCGCTGCGATGAAATGGTATTGAAGGTCGGGATGTTCGAGATCGGGTCGGCTCTTGATGAAAGCGCCCGTTTCCAGTCCCTGGCTCGTGGCGACGCCGGTGCCGAACAACAGATATTGCAGGCCCGTCTTGACCATGTTGGCGGGTTTCATCGCGCTGTAGAGCGTGATCGGCTGCGTCGATTCATACTGGATCGAGCAATCGAGATGGTCCTGCAGGTTCTGGCCGACGCCCTTGAGATCCGCCACCACGCCGATGCCGAACTGCTTCAGCGTCTCGGCGGGGCCGATCCCCGACAGCATCAGGGTTTGCGGCGAATTCACAGCACCTCCCGACAGGATCACTTCCTGATCGGCGCGCACCTGCTTGGTCTGCTTGCCCTGCACGAACTCGACGCCGGCCGCGCGCTTACCTTCGAACAACACGCGGCTGACGAGCGCGTTGGATTCGATCTTGAGATTGGGCCGGTCGAGAACCGGCTTCAGATACGCCGACGCCGCGCTCCAGCGGCGGCCTTCGTGGATCGTCAGTTGGTAAGGGCCGAAGCCTTCCTGCGCATAGCCGTTGAAATCCCTGGTCACGGGATGGCCCGCTTCCTTGCCCGCTTCGACAAAGGCGCGGAACAGCGGATTGACCGATCGTCCGTTCGACACATGAAGCGGCCCGGCATCGCCGTGAAAATCATCGCCGCCGCTTTCGTAGCACTCCGCGCGTTTGAAATAGGGAAGCACGTCGGCATAGGACCAGCCTTCGAGCCCCATCTGCCGCCAGTTGTCGTAGTCGCGCGCGTGGCCGCGGATATAGATCATGCCGTTGATCGACGACGATCCGCCCCAGCCTTTGCCGCGCGGCCAATAGAGGCGGCGGTTGTTGAGGTATTGCTGGCCCTCGGTGTCGTAATACCAGTTGTACTTGTTGGGCTTGCCCAGAAGCTGGGGAATGCCCGCGGGCATGTGGATCATCAGCGACTTGTCGCGCCCGCCCGCCTCGATCAGCAGCACGCGGACGTTGGGGTCCGCGCTCAGGCGGTTGGCGAGCACGCAGCCGGCGCTGCCCGCACCGATGATGATGTAGTCGTAAGTGTCCATGATTTTCCCAGGTCGCGATCCAGTCCCTGGAACTGACATTATATCATTATTTTCCGCCCGTCAGCGTTCACCGCACCAGCGCGACCGCGTTGCACCTGAGCCCGTTGACCCGCACATCGGCCTCGCCGAGGCCCACGCCCAGAAGGCTGGTCAGGCTATTGACGACCCCGTCGAGCGGGGTCGCGACCGCAGAGAGCGAGGAGTTCACGGCCGAAGTGACCGGACCCTGGCCGAGGCCGATACCGAGCCCCAGCAGGTTGACCGAGAGGTTGAGCTTGCCGAGAAGGCTGGAGAATACGCCCTGCACCAGATCGTCGGTCTTCACCGTCTTGACCGTCCCGGCCGCGATGTCGCTGCCGCTGAATTTTACATCCTGCCAGGTGACGCCGCCGAGTTTGATGTCGGCGAACCCGCTGACCCTGATGAGCGGGGTGTTGATCAGCGTGAAGGAGCGCAGATCGAGCGGCGTCTCGAAATCGGAGATGTCGGAAGAGTTGAGGGACGCCAAAGCGGCCTGGCCTATGCTCGGCTGCACCGACAGCGTCACGCTGTTATCGGCGGCCGTCGCGCCACAGTCGATCTCGGACAGTTTGGCTTGCGCGGATGCGAGTTCGACGATCAGCGGCACATTGATGCTGGCGACGCCGGCGAGCGCGGCGCCTGCGGGCGCGACCTGCATGGAAATCCAAAGACGCGCCTGTGCCGTGCGCACGATGACATCGTTTTTGTCGGTAATGGCGATCCACGGCGAATTCGCGGGGCGCTGTCCGATGGCGAGTTTCGCGGTGACCGATGTGATCCCGGGTACGCCGGTCGCAAGGTTGAATTGCACCTGGTGCCCGCCTTGCGCGATGCCAAGTGCGGCCGTCGCCAGATCGAGCGCGCTCACCGTCACGCCGGATCCGCCGTTCGGATTGACATAATCCTGATCGCCATAGGGTCCGAGATTCATCAGATTGCCCATTTCGATCTGCTGATTGCCGGCAGCGTTCGCGATGGTCTGCATGGCGGTTGCGGCAGAGCTATTGCCGTTTGCGTTCAAAACATCCGCGATGCCGCCGAGCGCATCGGCTGTCGTCATCTTGGTGGCGAGCGTCTGGTTGAACGAACCGGCCGTGAGGTTGAGCCGCGATTTGAGCGCGTTGGAGTATTGGAAGAGATCGACCTGCGCGCCCGCGAGTGCATTGTAGTCCATCACCGATAGGCTGACCGTGCTCCCCAAAAGCCCCGACAATACCGCGTTCGCCACGCCGCCTTGCAGCGACAGCAACCGCGAACCGATGGAGAAACTCGCCACTTCGGCGCGCGCAGCCGTCGCCGTACGCGAGATGACCAGCGAATTGCGGCCGAGCAGGATGGACGCGAAATAGAGATCGGCGGTGGATTTGAGCGTCACCTTGGCCGCGTTCATCGACGTGGTGGTGTCGGGCACGAAGCGTTTGTCGATGGCAAGGCTTGCAAGCGGTTGGTAGATGCCTGTCGCCACCTGCGTATCGACGGGCGCGTCCCAGCGATTTGCTTGCGCCGTCGCGGCAGCGGCCGTTTGCGCATGTGGAAGATCGTGTGCCGCCGCCATCGCCGCCAGATCGGCCATGCCTTGCAATTGCCGCGTGCGCAGGAAGACGTTGCCGAAATCGACAGCGCCCGCGGTGAAACCGATAAGCACCAGCGCAGAGAGCGCGGTGATGATCGAGATGGCGCCGCGTTTGTTCTTCGCGAACGCGCCTGCCTTTCGAAGAAGTCTGGATCGCATCAATAGCCTCCCAGCCGTATGGAGGCCGACCGCACGATGGTGGAGGACGGCATCGGTATCAGCCCATCTGCGATCCAGAACCCCGACGCCGAAGCGTCGTAGGAAATGCTGACGGTGAAGGCTTGGCTATCGCCGTTGTAGAGCACCTGAGCGTTTGTGGGTGTCAGCGCACCGTAATGCGTGGCCTCGCTGTCGAAGGCGTTTTGCGCGAGTTGTGTGCGTTCATCGGACGTCAGGCCCGCGACGGCTGCGCGCGCGGAATCATTGGCCAGTTCCTGGAGATTGTGAGCGAGCCAGAAATAGCCGCCATACGAGACGATCCCCATGACGAACAGCAGGAAGACCGGGGCAACGAGTGCGAACTCGATCGCCGCATTGCCGCGCGACTCAGCCATCGCGCGGCGCCCTTCAACCCAACCCATCTTCGGCCCCAACCCCCGGCAGAGGTTGTTCCGTTCTTGTTGTTGCTACCTAAGGTAGTGGTTCGGGCTTAACAATTGGTTGATGCGGTTCAGCGCGCCTGCTGCACCGTGCGTTCGAGGCGGACGAGTGTCACGTCCAGCGAATGCCGGCACTGGTCCGAGGCGCTCAATTGCTGTGCCACCCGCGCGTTCATTATCCAGCAATCGTAATCGACCTGTGCCCGCGCGGCGGCTTGGGGGGCGTAGTCCTTGCCGCGGATGATGGCCCGGACGAGCCGGCTCCGGATCTTCTCGCCCGATTCGGTGCGGGCCGGTTCCGGCGACACATCGATACCCTTGGCGGCATCGAGCGCCTTGCGGGCATAGCCAGCTGCCAGTCCGCCTACGGTGTTCGAGGTCATGGAGCTCGAGCCACTCTGGTCGAACGTGTCGCCTTCTGGGATTTCCACGTCGCCGAAGGATTTGGCGAGATAGGAGTAGTTCTGGAAAAGTGCCCGGTTGAAGGCCGAACCCTGCGGTTCGGCGTCGGCAAGGTCGTCCATGACGGTTCGCCCGCCAAGGCCCAGGAAAGAGCAGGCCGACAGCGAAAGCCCCGCCGCAATCACCAGCGCCATACGTCTCATTTTTTGAAGCCCCTCGGTTGGCGCGCCTCCCGGATGCGCGCGGTGGTTTCGCCGACGTTAAGCCAAGCTGCCGCCCAAAGAAATCCCGGAAAAGTGGCGGGCGTAAACGATCCGTTGACCCTCCCAGGACCATACTCGCCCACGCGAAGCTGTAACGGGTGCCGGGGAGGCCCTCACGCTGGCAATGAAACCTGAGCTTGAGCCAGTGATCGAAAAAGCCAAGGCGGAACGCCGCCGCTTCAAGCGCGTGCGCGTCGATCTGCCCGGAAAGCTGTTCGTGCCGGCCGAAAGCCGCGAATGCCAGTGCACCATCCTCGACCTTTCGCCCGGCGGCGCCGCAGTCGAATGCGAAGGCGAGCTCGAGGCACAGACCCAGGTCGTCCTTTACATCGACGGTTTTGGCCGTTTCGAAGGCGAGGTCGTCAACCGCGCCGCCGGTGGATTCGGCGTGCGCTTCCATTGCACCGCGATGAAGCGCGAACGCGTTGCCGAACAGTTGACACTGTTCGCCAACAAGAACCTCATGAGCGAAGCCGATCTGCGCCGCCATGACCGCACGCCTGCCAAGGGCTTCACCCGCTTCACCCGTGCCGACGGCGAGACCGTGAAGTGCGAAGTGCTCGACCTTTCGCTGTCGGGTGTTTCGCTCAAGACCCATGTGCGTCCGCCCATCGGCGAGTTCGTGCTGATCGGCCAGATGGCGGGACGCGTCGCGCGCATTCACGAAAATGGAATCGCGGTGGAATTCGTCGGCGGCCACGCTGCCGAAAAGTCCAACACCGAGAAGCTGAAAGCCAAGCTCGTCGCGGTGCGTTGAGTTCTAGCTTGGCATTCCGAGTTCGGCCCGCTTCTTCTTTGTCAATCCCGCAGCCACGATCGCGTGCGCTCGTGTGAGATAGGCCTTCAGTTCTTTTGCGTTTAGCGCATCCCGCCGTTCCAGCATCACCCAATGCGCACGCGCGAGATAAGGCGCGGGAACGATGTGCTTGGCGCGTGTCAGGATGTGAAAGCTTTCTTCGCCGGCCTTGAACGACAGGCCGGTTCGCTTTGGATCGTTTGGACCCATTACGGCGAACATCTTGCCGCCGACCTTGAACACGCGGTCGTCGCCCCATTGAATTGAGAGCGTGGCGCCGGGGAGAGAAAGCAGGAATTTCTCGACGCTGGCCGTCTTCACGTTTGGGGCTCGCGCGGAGGCAGATGAAGTGCCGCGCGAGCGCGGTCGCGGTGTTCGGGGCGGATATAGCGGGACACGAGAGCGATGGCGCCCGCGACGACGGTGGCGTCATCGGTGAAGCCGATGCCCGCAACGAAATCGGGAATCGCGTCGACCGGCACCACGAAATAGGCGAGCGCTGCGAGCAATATCCCGCGCACGCGCGGCGGCGTGGTGGGATCGGCGACGCAATAATAAGCCGTCGCCAATTCCTCGGCGAAGGGCACGCGGCCTGCCTTTTTCAGAAGCTTCTTCCAGAAGCCTTCGCGCACGATCTTCTCGTTGCGCGCGATCACGGCGGGCAAAAGCGCGCGCGAGGTTTGGATGTCGGTGTCGCCCTGCATGGCACGAATATCGGGCGGGCAGGGGCGGAAGAAAAGGGGCCGACCTCACGGGTAATTGTGGAACCGGGCTTTTGCTGGAATCCTGCCGAAAACGGCTGAGGAAACCATGGCGAGCGATCTTTCTAGCATCCTATCCGTGCAGCCTTTCCCGCGCCTGATGGGCGTGGAAGTGCTGGAGGCGACCAAGACCCGCGTGCGCGGGCGGCTGACCGTGCGGCCCGATGTCTGCACGGCGGGCCACATCCTTCATGGCGGCGCGATCATGGCGTTCGCGGACACGCTGGGGGCGACGGGCGCATTCCTCAACCTGCCCCAAGGCTCCGGCGGCACCACCACCATCGAAAGCAAGACCAATTTCATCGGCGCGGCCAAGGAAGGAACGACGGTCGAGGCGGAATCGGTGCCGATCCATATCGGACGGCGCAGCTCCGTCTGGCAGACCCGGATCACGCGCGAGGACGGCAAGCTCGTGGCGATGGTGACGCAGACGCAAATGGTGCTCTAGGCGTCACTTTTGGGCTGGTCTAAGAGTCCGACAAATAGTCATTTTCAGAAGAGGAAAGCTCATGGAACTGAATTCATCGATCTCGGCCGTCATCACGGGCGGCGCATCCGGCCTCGGCGAGGCCACGGCGCGCGCGCTTGCCAAGCACGGCGTGAAGGTCGCGCTGTTCGATCTCAATGTGAGCAAGGGCGAGACGGTCGCGTCCGAACTCGGCGGTGTGTTCTGCCGCGTCGACGTGACGAACGAGGAAAGCGTCGCGGAAGGTTTCAAGAAGGCGCGCGAGGCCAACGGTCAGGAGCGTATCCTGGTGAACTGCGCGGGTACCGGCAACGCGATCAAGACCGCGAGCCGTGACAAGAAGACGGGCGAGATCCGCCGCTTTCCGACCGAAGCGTTCGACTTCATCGTCCAGATCAATCTCGTCGGCACCTTCCGCTGCATCGCGCATTCGGCGCAAGGCATGCTCTCGCTCGATCCGCTGGAAGGCGGCGAACGCGGGGCCATCGTGAACACGGCATCGGTTGCCGCGCAGGACGGCCAGGTAGGCCAGGCCGCGTACTCGGCTTCCAAGGGTGGTGTCGTTGGCATGACGCTTCCTATCGCGCGCGACCTCGCGCAGGAAGGCATCCGCGTGAACACGATCCTTCCAGGCATCTTCAACACGCCGCTGTTGGCCGCAGCACCCGAACAGGTGAAGGCAGCACTCGGCGCGCAGGTGCCGTTCCCGCCGCGTCTGGGCAATCCGCCCGAATATGCATCGCTCGCATTGCAGATGATCACCAACGGTTACTTCAACGGCGAAAGCGTGCGTCTGGACGGCTCCATCAGAATGGCGCCGCGTTAAAGATCGGGCCGGGGGGCGAGGATGACAGAGAGCGACATCCTCGCCTGGCACGATTTCTTCGATACGGTTGCGCAGGTGGGCGCGACCCTGGCCGGGCTCATTTTCGTCGGCCTTACCATCAGTCTTCCGCACATCCTCAAGGCCGACGGCTATCTGAGCCGGGCCTTCGCTGCACTGTTCGTGCAATTCGAGCTGCTCATCATAGCAATCTCGGCGATCATTCCCGGTCAGCCGCGAAATCTGCTGGGCATGGAATTCATCGCTACGGCACTGGCGCTGTTTGCCGCCATCATGTTGTTCGCACGCCAGTTTCCGGAAGACGGGAATTCTTCCTTCATGGGCGCGCGAATTTGGCGTTGGGGGCGGCTGTTCGTGACATCGGTTGCAACGCTGTCGCCGGCAGTGGCAGGCGTTCTTCTGATCGCGGGATACAAGTTTGCGATGTATTTCGTCGTGCCGGCGATTTTGGCATCGGGCTATCTGTCCATCGCCTATGCGTGGGTGTTCACCGTCGAAATCCCGCGGCGGCAGGACAGGCGCTGAGCCTACAACCCTGCCACCTGATGGATCTGGCTGTTGGCGAGCGTGAGCTTGGCGATGGAGAGTTCGCCGCCGCGCTCGAGTTCGCTCAAGAAAGCGCGGGTGCGAGCGACAGCATCGTCATGCTCGCTTGTCCAGTTCTCGACCGCCTTGGCGCCGTCTTCGCGCGTCCCGGTTTTGACGCCGTCGAGGGCGTTCGCGGTGAGCGCGCGCTGGCCGGCGAACAGATCATCCACGATGCGCCGTATCGCGAGGCGATCCCAATGTTCGGGCGAGACGATGCGGGCGGCGAGGCCACGCAAACGGTCGAGGCCAATTTTCTCGCCGACGGCAAAATACGCGCCGGCAACGAGATCGATGGGAAGGCCGCGATTGTGCGCAAGCAGTGCGATTTCCGGCGCCGAGCCCATCAACGGCAACACAGCCACGTCCTCTGCCACGTCGAGCGGTGCGCCCGCTTTTTGCAACGCCGCGATACGGGCCTCGGTGTCATGGGCTTCGTAGGTGGAGATGAAGGTCGAGAACCTGCCGCGCAACGTCTCCACGCCGCCGCGATAAAGCGCGGTGATGTCGGCAAGCGACGCATTGGCCGGTACGTTGGCCAGGAACCACAAGCCGAGGCGGCGCAGGAGTTCGGCAATGTCGGCATACATGGCGGTCTGCACGTTGGCATCGATGCGATAGTCCAGCGCATCGACGCGCGATTTGAGAGCCGACAATCCGAACGCACCTTCCGCCACCACGATGGCGCGCGCCACGCGCCAGGCGGGCGCGCCGGAAATCTCTTTCATGCGCTGGATCAAAACCGGTCCGCCCAGATTGACGAGGCGATTGGTGAGCACGGTCGAAACGATTTCGCGTTTCAGGCGGTGGCGCGGCAATTCCTCCGGCAAACGCTTGACGGCAGCGGGCGGGAAATAGCCGGAGAGTTCGCTTGCGAAATAAGGATCGTCCGGCAATTCGCTCGCGTTCAGTTCGGCATCGAGATCGAGCTTGGCATAGGCCAGCATCACAGCGAGTTCGGGGCGGGTGAGGCCCTTGTTCTCTTTGGCGCGATTGTGAAGCCCTTCGTCGTCGGGGAGGAATTCCACGGCACGGTCGAGCCTGCCTCGGCGTTCGAGATCGCGGATGTAGCGGCTGTGCGCGTCGAGATCTTTGGCCGCGCGCGATTGGGCAACGGAAAGCGCCAGCGTCTGATCGTAGTTATCTTTCAGCACATGCGCCGCCACGTCGTCGGTCATTTCGGTGAGCAGCGCGTCGCGCGCTTCCATCGAAAGTTCGCCGCGGCGGACGGGACCGCTGAACAAGATTTTCAGGTTCACTTCATGGTCCGAGGTGTCCACGCCGGCCGAATTGTCGATGGCGTCTGTGTCGATGCGCCCACCGCCAAGCGCATATTCGATGCGGCCGAGTTGCGTGCAGCCCAGATTGGCACCCTCGCCGACGACTTTCGCGCGCACCTCGCTGCCGTTGATACGGATGGCGTCATTGGCGCGGTCGCCGACATCGAGATTGTTCTGTGACGAGGATTTGATGAAGGTGCCGATGCCGCCGAACCAAAGAAGATCGGCGGGCGCCTTCAGCAGCGCCTTCATCAATTCAGCGGGTGTCGCCTTGTCGGCCGAAAGCCCGGTCAACTCCTTGATCTGGGGCGAGAGCGGAATTTCCTTGGCGCTGCGCGCGAACACGCCGCCGCCTTCGCTAATCAGCGACTTGTTGTAATCGTCCCAGCTTGAGCGCGGCAGCGCGAACATGCGCTCGCGTTCGGCGAAACTCTTTTCGATGTCGGGATCGGGATCCACGAAGATGTGGCGATGGTCGAAGGCGGCGAGCAATCTCGTCTTGCGCGAC
>CAZTCU010000062.1:0-11467 GCA_964612235.1 uncultured Rhizobium sp. | reverse complement strand
CCTGCCAGGGCGACGGCGTCATCAAGATCGAGATGCACTTCCTGCCCGACGTCTATGTCCAATGCGATGTCTGCAAGGGCAAGCGCTACAACCGTGAAACGCTGGAAGTGAAATTCCGCGACAACTCCATCGCCGATGTGCTGGACATGACGGTCGAAGCCGGCGCCGAATTGTTCAAAGCGGTCCCTTCAATCCGCGAAAAGCTCGACACGCTCACCCGCGTTGGCCTCGGCTATGTCTCCATCGGCCAGCAGGCGACCACCCTGTCGGGCGGCGAAGCCCAACGCGTGAAACTGTCGAAAGAACTGTCCCGCCGCGCCACAGGCCGCACGCTTTACATTCTGGACGAGCCGACCACGGGTCTGCATTTCCACGATGTGAAAAAGCTGCTCGAAGTCCTCCACGAACTTGTCGACAGCGGCAACACGGTGGTGGTGATCGAACACAATCTCGAAGTCATCAAGACCGCGGACTGGATCGTCGATCTCGGCCCGCAAGGCGGCGACGGCGGCGGCGAGATCGTGGCCAGCGGCACACCGGAAGACGTAGCGAAAGTCGCGCGGTCTTACACGGGGCAATATCTGAAGCCGCTGCTCAAGAACCGCGCCCCGGAAAGACCAGCGCCCGCGCGCAAGCTGAAGGCGGCGGAGTAGTATCTTCTTGCGCGATATGATAGGTTTCAAGCATGAATGTCGATGATCTTGAGAAGGCCGTTTCGAAGCTTACGCCATCGGAGCTGGCAAAATTTTCCGACTGGTTCGAAGCGTTCCAGGCGGCTGAATTCGATCGCCGGATCGCGCAGGATGCCGTCAACGGCAAGCTCGACAAATTGGGCAATCAGGCGCTCGAAGATTTTCGCAAGGGCAACATTCGCGAACTATGAAGCATTTCGCGAATGGGCCCTTTTGGGATTGCTATGGAAAGCTTCCCGATAATGTTCGCTCACTGGCCGACAAGAACTTTTCCCTGCTGAAAGAGAACCCACACCATCCATCACTGCATTTCAAGCAGATAGGGCGTTACTGGTCGGTACGAGTGGGCATTCATCACCGCGCCCTTGCCGTGCAAATTGGGCAGGATCTCATCTGGTTTTGGATCGGCTCACATGCGGCATATGACCGGCTAATGCCGTGAGAGTAAAAAGGGCCGGAGAAAAATCTCCGGCCCTTTTCGTTTTTCGCGAGGTGTTTACTTCCGCGCCAGCACGTCGATCCGCACCGAGCGGCGGTCCAGCGGGCGGCACTGCATCACCACTTCGCGCAGGTTGCGGTCACCGCCCGGCAGATCGAACGAATATCCGCGGCCCTCGCGCATCCGCATCCCGCGGTCCACATCCAGGTCGCGGGTGTTGCCGTTGCCGAAGCGCACCGTGATGCGGCTGCAACGTGCATCGCCGTTGAGAGGCTTGACCGCAATGCGTTCGACACTGCGGCCGCGCCACCCTGCCACCACGGCATTACGGTCGTGACGGCCTCTGAAAGTCTGCGTTCCGATCTTCACCCAATCGTTGTCGTTCCAACCCATGCCGCCGCCGGGCCGATCCCAGTTGAAGATACCCGCCCAGAAGCGGTTCCAATCCGGGCTGCGCCGCCATTCGTCACGATAGGACGAGACATCGGCCGAGATCGCGATGGTGGCGCCCGCTCGCGAAGAAGCGCGGCAAGTGAAATCGAGCTTCGTGACATGGGCACGCTCGCCAGGCAGTTCGATCTCTTCCGAATGGCCGGCGCGCAGCCGTCCCTGAAAGACTTCGCGCGATGAGCCGTTGGCGAAAGTGGCGCGCACGCTGCGGCAGCGAACGTCGCTGTCGCGCACGTCAAGCCGCAGCTTGTCGACGCCGCCGCCAAAGCGCGAATAGCTGGTATCCCGGTCCATGCCGTGACTGACATCGACGGAACCGATGCGATACCAGTCCGCCATCGCGGGCATCGCAAGCCCGCAGGACAACGCGGTCGCCATCAAAAAAGTTCTGGATAGGGTTCTCATATGGTTTCTCCCGAAATCGCATGTCAAAGCACGCGCACGAAGCGGTGCCCCTCAGCAGCAACAACGGATGGCGCAGAACCTTTGTTCCCTGAAAATCGTCAGGCGGCGGCCGGGACCGTATGGCCCTCTAACCACCGCAGGGCGATTCCCAGTGCCAGCAGAAACACAGCCGCGGCAACGAAGAACGCCGCCCCGGGAATGATGATAGGCGCGGCCGGACTTACGAAATAGCCGAACAGTCCCGTCCAGATCGGCG
This sequence comes from uncultured Rhizobium sp., assembly GCA_964612235.1. Taxonomy (GTDB): domain Bacteria; phylum Pseudomonadota; class Alphaproteobacteria; order Micropepsales; family Micropepsaceae; genus Rhizomicrobium. The sequence continues at coordinate 9,225 of CAZTCU010000062.1, read as the reverse complement.
GACCGATGATGCTTGTGAGGCTCGTGAGGCTCGCAACTGCGCCTTGCAGGAGCCCCTGCTCGTTGACGGGAACGCTTTTCGACATCATTCCCATGGTCGCGGGTTGGCCGATCACCCAGCCGAACACGCCCAGCGCCATGATCGGATAAACCATCCAGCCTTGCGGAATGACGCCGTAGGCCGCCGTCAATATCGCACTCACGAACAATCCCATCAGTATCGCGCGCCGTTCGCCCAGACGCGGCACCACGATGCGCACGAGAAAGCCCTGCCCCACCACGAACATCACGCCGACACCGGCGAGCGACAGCCCGGTTTCGAACGGTCCCCAGTGGAAACGGTAAGACGAGAACAAAACCCACGTCATCTCGGCCACGCGATTGGCGAACATCGCCAGCACATAGACCGTCATCAGCCCCGCCACTTCGCCGTAGCGGCCAAGCTCGCGCAACGCACCGATGGGATTGGCACGCGCGAACGAGAACGGCTGGCGATGCGCGTCATCGAGCGATTCCGGCAGCACGAAGAATGTGAAGAGGAGATCTATGAAGCTCAGCACAGCGGCCGCGAGAAACGGCAGATGCAGATCGATCGCGCCCAGCATGCCGCCGAGGATCGGTCCGGTGATGAAACCGAAGCCGAAGGCAGCGCCTATCAAGCCGAAGCTTTGCGCGCGTTTCTCCGGCGGCGTGATGTCGGCGAGATAGGCGTTGGCGGTGGAGAAACTCGCGCCCATCGCGCCCGAAATCAGCCGCCCCGCCGCGAGCCAGATCAGGTTGGGCGCAAAACCGAGCAGCAGATAATTGATGCCCATGCCGAGCAGCGACAGCAAAATGATCGGCCTGCGTCCGTAGCGGTCCGACAGCGCACCCAGGGCGGGCGCGAGCAGGAACTGCATCAGCGCGTAGGCCCCCGCCAGAATGCCAAAAATGAATGAGGCGCGGCTGACATCGCCGTGTTCGAACTGCTCGATCAGCTTGGGCAGGATCGGAAAGGCCAACCCGATGCCCAGCATGTCGATATAGACAACCGCCAGTACGGCGATGGTGCGAACCCGCGTCGACGCCATGATCGCCGTGCCCGAAAATCCCAAACCTATTTAAACGATTTCTCGAAACGCTTCTGCATTTCCCGCGGGCTGACGTTTTCTTTTCGCGTGGCAAGAAACCATTGATGGCCGAACGGATCGGCGATCATGCCCGAACGGTCGCCATGGAACTGGTCCTGGGCGGCGCGCAGAACGGTGGCGCCCGCGCTTTGTGCCTTTTTCATTGTGGCGTCCACGTCCGCAACATAGAGATGCAGCTTCACCGGCGTGCCGCCGATGGAAGGCGGCGCCAGCGCACCGAAATCGGGATATTCGTCGGAAAGCATCAGCCGCCCGTCGCCGATGGAAAGTTCGGCATGGCCGATGCGCTTGTCCTGGTCTTCCAGCCGGAATTCTTCCTTTGCGCCGAACACTTTCTTGTAGAAGGCAATCGCGTTCGCCGCCCCTTTGACCGCGATATAGGGCGTCAGACTCATCCAATTTGGGCCGGCCATGCGCGCCTCCTCTTGCATTTCTTAATTAATTACGTTACGTATCGTAACGTAATAGGAAATGGCCGTCAAGCATGCCCACCGCAAAATCCGCCAGAGGCCGCCCGCGCGATCCCGCGACCCGCAAGAAAATCCTCGCAGCCGCGCGCGAATTGCTGAACGAGGGCGGTATGTCGGCGGTCACCATGGAAGCGGTGGCGGCGAAGGCGGGTGTCGGCAAACCGACGATCTATCGCGAATGGCCGAACGCGCAATCCGTCGCGATGGAAGCCTTCCTCGATACCACCAAGCCGCAGGAACAGGGACGCAAGCGCGGCAAAGCGCTCGATGCGCTGCGCGATCAGCTGCATTCCATCATCAAGACGTTTTCCACGCCCACCGGACGCAACACCGCGATGATGATCGCCGCCGCGCAAAACGACAGCGAACTCGCCAAGATCTTCCGCAACCGTTTCATCATGGGACGGCGCGAGGAAGGCCGCGGCATCCTGCGCGCGGCGGTGCAGGCGCGCGAGTTGCGGCCCGATATCGACTATGAGGTGACGCTCGATCTCATCTACGCGCCGCTGTTCTTTCGCCTGCTCATCGGTCACGGCCCGCTCGACAAGGCTTATGCCGACGCAATTCTCGATGCAGCGCTGAAGGGCCTCAAGGTGCGTCGAGGATGACGCCCCGCGCGGCCGGCGGCGGCACCAGCGTGCGATAGGCGAACGCGCTCGCGCTCAGGACCAGGCCGAACAGAAACGGCGACAGCACGAATCCCAAACCATAGAGCACCGGCAAATGCGGACGCATCTTTTCCATGCGTGACACGGTGCCGGCGAAGCCCGTATCGGCGTTCGACATGATGGCATCCGGCCCCACGATCACCGCTTCGCAAATCAGGATGAGCAGGACGATCGGCCCCACCGTCGCCAGCAGCACCAGGAAGATGCGCCAGAAATTCTTCGCCGTAAGCTGCCAGCCGCGCCCCAGGCTGATCTGTTCTTCGGCGACCGTCACCGGCGCCAGCACGAAGAACAGCCGCACGAAGACATAAATCGAAGCGCAGATGATAAAGAGAAAGATCAGCGTGCCGACCGTCGCAACCGCCGGGCTGAGGACTTTGGGCGTGGCCCCTTTCGCCACGCTCGCCATCTCCGGCGCCATCCCGGCGGCCCCCAGCACCGCCGTCACGACGCTGCCCAGAAGGGCGGCCGTCAGCACGATCAGAAAGACGAGCACGGTCATGGCGAGCGTCAGCGCCAGTATCGCGCCGTACATCCGCCATTCGGCGGCGCCCAGCGAGAAACGCAAGAAAGACGAGCCATGCGTCAGCCCCAGCGCCTGGCGCGTCAGCGACACATAGATCATTGCGTAGAAGATCAGCGCCACAAGCATATAGAACAGCAGAGTCACCGCCGCCTGCTGCACCAGCGCGGTGTTGTCCTGCACCATCGCCTGCGAGAAACTTTCGTAATAGGGCGAGATCACGAAGAACCGGCCCAACGTCAGAAGCAGCAGGGGCAGCCAGATCTGCCCGATGATGGCGCCGATGTTGCCGAAGGTGAAACCGTAAGAAAACGCGATGGTCTTGCCGACCGGGACTTTCGCCATGTGGCCTCCAGAAGCCGCCAGTCTAGCGCAACGGGCGGGTAAGTGGACCCCGGTTGCCCGCGAAAAGTTGCGCCATAAAGAATCAGGGATTTGCACCCGCAATCGCGCCCGCTAAGCTTCGGTCAAACAATATCGAAAAGGGGTCAGGAAATGGCGATCACCGAATACGGCAGTCTGGATGCGCTCGGCATGGCCGAGCTTGTGGCGCAGCGCGACGTCAAACCGAGCGAACTTCTCGAAGAAGCGATCTCGCGCACCGAAGCGATGAACCCCAAGCTGAACGCGGTCATCTACAAGGATTACGACAACGCGCGCAACCTCGCCAAAGGCGACGTGCCGAAAGGCCTGTTCACCGGCGTTCCGTTCCTGCTGAAAGACATCATGGCGATGACGACCACGATGCCGACGCGGCAGGGTTCGGCCTTCCTGCCGCCGATCCCGTGGTTTCACGATTCCTTCCTGACGGCGAAATTCAAACAGGCGGGCCTGGTGCCGTTCGGCAAGACCAACGTGCCGGAATTCGGATTGGTCGCGACGACGGAATCCCATCTCTATGGTGCCGCACACAATCCGTGGAATCTGAATCATTCGACCGGCGGATCGTCGGGCGGTTCGGCTGCGGCGGTCGCTGCCGGAATTCTTCCGATGGCGCATGCCAATGACGGCGGCGGTTCGATCCGCATTCCGGCCTCGTGCAACGGCCTTGTCGGGCTGAAACCCACGCGCGGGCGGATCAGCCAGGGGCCCGATCTCGGAGAATCCGTCGACGGACTTGCCACCGATCTCGTCGTTTCCAAAACCGTGCGCGATACGGCGGCCGCCCTCGACGTGGCGTCGGGCCCGGTGATGGGCGATCCTTACTGGGAGCCGCCGAAACCCAAATCCTATCTCGACGCGATGAAGACGCCGCCGAAGAAATTGCGCATCGCCATCGCACTCAAGAAACTCGACGGCGGCGCGCTGCACCCCGATTGCATCGCCGCCGTTGAGCAGGCAGCGAAGATCTGCCGCGATCTCGGCCACGAAGTGGAGGAAGCCTCGCCCTCGCTCGACCAGGCGACACTTATTCCCGCCTTCACCGCCTTGTGGACGGGCAATCTCGCCGCCGGTATCGACACGATCGCCATGCTGTCGGGACAGACGCCAACCGAAGACAAATTCGAAGGCATGACGTGGGGGCTCTATCAACTGGGCAAAACCATCACAGCGGCGCAATATCTGATGGCCAAAGCGGCCATACAGCGCGCGGGCCGCGATGCTGCGAAATTCCACGAGACCTATGACATCTGGATAACGCCCACGCTCGGCCGCCCGCCGGTGACGCTCGGCACGTTCGATATGAGCGAGCGCGACGTGATGAAATCCTTTGGCGCGCAGATCGATTATGTGCCGTTCACCGCGATGCAGAACGCGACCGGCCAGCCCGCGATCAACCTGCCGCTTTACTGGAACGCGCAAGGACTGCCCATCGGCACGCAATTCGTCGGCCGTTTCGGCGACGAGGAAACGCTTCTCAAACTCGCAGGCCAGATAGAACAGGCCGCGCCCTGGAAGGACCGCTACAAATCCGTGAAGGTCTGAACCCATGGCCTTCGCGGAATATGATCGTTACGACGCGCTCGGCCTTGCAGGACTGATCGCGAAGAAAAAGATTTCGGCGCGCGAAGCGGTGGACGAAGCCATCGCGCGCGCCGAGCGGCTGAACCCCAAACTCAACGCCATCGTGTTCGCCGACTACGAACGCGCGCGCGACACGGCCAAAGGCAAATTGCCCAAAGGCCCGTTCGCGGGCGTGCCGATATTGCTCAAGGATATGCGCGCCGGTGCGAAAGGCATGCCGACGCGCAACGGCTCGCGCTACATGCCGAAAATCCTCGCCGATCACGATTCCACTTTGGTGGCGCGGTATCGCGCGGCGGGCCTTATTCCGCTGGGTAAAACCAACGTGCCGGAATTCGGCATCCTGCCGACGACGGAATCCAAGCTTTACGGGCCTGCGCACAACCCGTGGAATCTCGACCATTCGACGGGCGGTTCCTCCGGCGGGTCGGCCTGCGCGGTGGCGGCGGGCATCGTGCCCATCGCGCACGCAACCGACGGCGGCGGCTCAATCAGAATTCCGGCGGCGTGTTGCGGATTGGTGGGCCTGAAGGTCTCGCGCGGACGCATCACGCAAGGCCCCGACTTCGCGGATTCCACCAGCGGGTTGTCGGTGGACAATGTGGTGAGCAAGAGCGTTCGCGACACGGCGGCGGCGCTCGATGCAAGTTGCGGCCTCGATTTCGGCGATCCCTATACAGCGCCACCGCCCGAAGGTTCTTATCTCGACGGCATCAAGCGCAAGACGAAACGGCTTCGCATCGCTGTTTGCTACAAGGCGCTGAATGGAAAAGACCTGCATCCCGATTCCGTAGCCGCGGTGAAGAAAACGGCCAAGCTTTGCGAAAGCCTGGGGCATATCGTTGAGGAAAAGGCACCGCCTCTCGATCCCGGCGTACTGACACCCGCCTTCATGACTCTGTGGGCGGCGAACGTCGCTTACGCGCTGGAAGGCTTGGCGCGGGCCACCGGCATTCCGCCGTCGACCGATGTGGTCGAAGGCTTGACCTTCGGACTTTACGAAGCGGGAAAGCGCATCACCGCCGTGGAAATGATGGCGGCCAAGCAATCCATGGATCGCGCCGCGCGCGCGATGGTGCAATTCCACGACACTTACGACGTCTGGCTGAACGCAACCCTCGGTGCGCCGCCGATCAAACTCGGCGTCATCAATGTCGACGAACAGAACCCGCCGCTCGCCTTCGCGCCGATCCTCGATTACGTGCCCTACACGGCGATGCAGAACGCGACCGGACAGCCGGCCATCCAATTGCCGCTCAACACGAACAAGGCGGGCCTGCCCATCGGCGTGCAGTTCGTTGCGCGCTATGGCGGCGAAATAACCCTGCTGAAACTTGCCGCCGAACTCGAAAAGGCGGCACCATGGGCGGATCGTCGCCCCAACCTGAAAGACTGAGACCATGGCTTTCGCGGAATATGACGATTACGACGGATTGGGCCTCGCCCATCTCGTGCGCCGCGGCGAGGTTTCGCCGCTGGAATTGCTCGAAGAAGCCATCGCGCGCATCGAACGGAACAATCCGAAACTGAATGCCGTCGTCTACAAGGCGTATGACGAAGCCAAAGCCACGGCAAAATCGAAACTGCCGGACGGGCCGTTCAAGGGCGTGCCGTTCCTCATCAAGGACATCGGCATGGCCGTGAAGGATTGGCCGATGACCAACGGGTCGGCTTACCTGCGCAACAATGTCACCAATTACGACGCCGAACTGACGCGGCGCTATCGCGCGGCGGGCGTGGTGCTGATGGGCAAGACCAACACGCCGGAATTCGGCATTCCCGGCACGACGGAGGGGCGTCATCTGGGCGTATGCCGCAATCCGTGGAATCCGAGCCACAGCTCCGGCGGATCGTCCGGCGGTGCGGCATCGGCGGTTGCTTCCGGCATGGTGCCGATGGCGCATGGCAGCGACGGATTGGGCTCGATCCGCATTCCGTCCGCGCAATGCGGCTTGTTCGGCATGAAACCCACGCAATACCGCAACCCCGGCGCGCCGGACGATCGCGGCCGCGCGCACGGCTTCGTGCTCGACCATGTGCTGACGCGCACGGTGCGCGACAGCGCGGTGATGCTCGATTGGACCGGCTATCCCGAAGACGATGCGCCTTACGCCCCGCCGCAGAAATCGCGGCCCTATGCCGATGAAATCCAGACATCGCCGGGCAAGCTGCGCATTGCGTTCTCGACCGAAAATCCCAGCAACACGCCGCTGCACCCCGATGTGCAGCGCGTGTTCGACGACACGGTGAAACTGCTGGGCGATCTCGGTCACACGATGATCGACTTTCCGAAATTCGGCGTGGATTGGCGCAAGCTCTATATGGCGCAAGGCTGCGTCTCGGGCGCGATGTTCGCGGCCTCCATCGACGAACTGAAGCTGACGCTCGGCGAACCGCAGGATGCGGATATGGAGCCGCTCGCCTGGGCCAGCTATCGCGCGGGCAGCAGGTTGACGGCGGGACAAGTCGGCTGGGGCTTGCAGACGCTGCGCCATATCAGCCGCGAGATATTGGCGAAGTGGCGCGATTTCGACGTGCTGCTCTCGCCGGTGACGATCACGCCCGCCCCTCCAATAGGCCACCTCGATCCGGTGAATGTGGAGCCGCGCGAATTCAACAAGCGCCAGGCCCGCGTCTTCGGCTACACCCCGCCCTACAATATGACGGGCCAGCCCTCGATGTCGGTGCCGCTCGGCATGTCGGGCGACGGCCTTCCCATCGGCATGATGTTCACCGGCCGCTACAGCGACGAAGCCACGCTCTATCGTTTGGCCGCCCAGTTGGAACAGGCGCGACCCTGGATCGAGCGGCGCCCGCAAGTCTGGGGGTGAGCGTTCTCAGGCTGCGAGCGGGTTCATCCATTTCAAATTCGGGAAGCGCGCGAAATCGCGGTCGTTCGTGCACAGTGTCAGACCGTGCTCCATCGCCAAAGCGGCGAGATGAGCATCGGGTACGGTGTCGCCGCCTGAATCGAGTTCGATGAGCATCCGACCGAGGATATCGGCGTGACGCTCCGTGGGTTCGGGTATCCAGACCATGTCATTGTCGAGCCATTCCCGCACTTGCTTGACGGCAGCAGGCACGCTCTCCGCTCTCAGCAAAACCCGTGGATTGGTCGCTATCCGCAAGAACCCAAGCAAACTCAACCAAGGCAAACCGACGCGGGCGCTTCCTCCCAACTGGTCATCCAGCCATTCGCGCGCGCGCTCGTGATGGGGCGACAGCTTCAGATGCGCATAGAGCAGGATGTTCACATCAACCAGGAACACGCGGCAGGCCCAGTTTCTTGCGGTCGTATTCCTCGTCCATCTCGCGCAGGATGTCCTTTATCGACTTCGAAGGATCGACGAGACCGCCCGGATCGAAAACACGGGTCCGAAACGGTTCGCGCTTCTTCGGCGCCGACATTTCGGCAAGACCTTTGCGCAGCACGTCGTTCACGATCTCCTTCAGGCCAAGATCGCGTTCCTTGCGCATCCGTTCCAGGCGGATCGCCACGTCGTCATCGAGGGTCAGGGTCGTTCTCATGGCGGCAGGATAGAAGTTGATGTCTTGATGTCAAGAAAGAATCATCAAGTCATCAGCTTAAAATCCTTTTATTAGATGATATTCCTATATCGTCCGCTGCGAAAGGGCGTCACTAAGAGGAGATGCCCGCCCTCCCCGCCTTGAACAAAGTGCGAAAACAACCTTCAAACGATTGCCCATATGAATCAGGTAGTTAACAAAATTCACGTCATCGGCGGCGGCCTCGCGGGCAGCGAAGCGGCTTGGCAGGCGGCACAGGCTGGCGTGCGCGTGGCGCTACACGAGATGCGGCCCGTGCGCGGCACCGACGCCCATGTCACAGACAGCCTGGCGGAACTTGTCTGCTCCAATTCCTTTCGGTCCGATGATTGGGAGAACAACGCGGTCGGCCTGCTGCATGAGGAAATGCGCCGTGCCGGTTCATTGATCCTGCGCGCCGCCGACACGCACAAATTGCCTGCGGGCGGCGCGCTCGCCGTCGACCGTCACGGCTTCTCCGCCGAAGTCACGCGCGCATTGGAAGAACATCCCAACATCGAAATCCATCGCGAAGAGATCGCGGGCCTGCCGCCGGAAGACTGGCAATCGGTGATCGTGGCGACGGGACCGCTGACCTCGCCCGCGCTGGCCGAAGCCGTGCGCAAACTGACGGGCGAAGAGTCGCTCGCCTTCTTCGATGCCATCGCGCCGGTGGTCCATCGCGAGTCCGTCAATATGGATGTGGCGTGGCTCCAGTCGCGCTACGACAAGAAAGGCCCCGGCGGCGGAGACGCGGATTATCTCAACTGCCCGATGAACGAAGAACAATATCGCGGATTCATCGCCGCGTTGCTCGCGGGCGAGAAAACCGATTTCAAGGAATGGGAAAAGTCCACGCCCTATTTCGAAGGCTGCCTTCCCATCGAGGTGATGGCCTCGCGCGGCGAGGAGACGTTGCGTTTC
>CAZTCU010000061.1:0-11487 GCA_964612235.1 uncultured Rhizobium sp. | reverse complement strand
TCGGCACGCTTTCGGGATGCACCGGCAAGGTCGCCAGCGTGTGCAACATGCCCACGCGGTCTTCCAGCTCCTCGCCCATGCCGACGATGCCGCCGCAGCACACATGGATGCCCGCATCGCGCACATTGGCGAGCGTGTTGAGGCGATCCTCGTAGGTCCGCGTGGTGATGATCTCGTTATAATATTCGGGCGAGGTGTCGATGTTGTGGTTGTAATAGTCGAGGCCTGCGTCCTTCAGGCGAATAGCCTGCTCGCCCGTCAGCATGCCCAGCGTGACGCAGCTTTCCATGCCCAGTGCCTTCACGCCCTCGATCATCTCGCAGACGGACTCGAGATCTTTGTCTTTCGGCGAGCGCCACGCCGCACCCATGCAGAAGCGCGTGGCCCCCGCTTCGCGTGCGGCCTTTGCGTCGGCCAGCACGGCGTCCACGTCCATCAGCTTGTTCGCCTTCACGCCCGTCTCGTACGACGCGCTCTGCGGACAATAGGCGCAGTCTTCCGGGCAACCGCCGGTCTTGATGGACAGCAATGTCGATATCTGCACTTCGCGCGGATCGAAATGCATGCGGTGGATGCTCTGTGCGCGAAACAGCAATTCGGGAAACGGCAATGCGAACAGCGCCCGCAATTCCTCACGCGTCCAGTCGTGGCGCGGCACGGCATCGAAGGAGGGCGAAGGCGCGTTCATGGGGTGTTTCCTGGAAATTGGCCTAAGGCGTGGGAAGCCATTATATCGGGGCGCTGGACCGCGCAAGGGAACCCGGGAAAACCCATGTCCTCGCTGGACAATTTCGCCCTCGACAAGCTCTCCGCGTTGGAGGCGGCAAGCCGCCGTCGCACCCTTGTCGACACCGCGCGCGAGGACGGCATCTGGGTGTCACGCGCCGGACGGCGGCTGCTCTCTTTCTCCTGCAACGATTATCTCAACCTCACCCACCACCCGAAGGTGAAAGCCGCTGCCATTGCTGCCATCGAGACATACGGCGCCGGAGCGGGGGCCTCGCGCCTCATCACCGGCAATCATCCGCTGCTGGGCGAGTTGGAAGAGCGTCTCGCGAAACTCAAAGGCGCGGAAGCGGCCTGTGTGTTCGGTTCGGGTTATCTTGCCAACACGGGCATCATTCCCACGCTGATCGGTGAAGGCGACCTGTTGCTGCTCGACGAACTTTCGCATTCCTGTCTGTGGGCCGGCGCGCAGATGTCGCGCGGACGTGTGTTCACCTTCCGGCACAACGATATTGGCCATGCCCGCGATCTGTTGGCGCAGCACCGCGCAGGCCATCGCCACGCGTTGGTCATCACCGACGGCGTGTTCTCTATGGACGGCGATCTGGCGCCTTTGCACGAATTGTCCGCGCTCGCCGGCGAACACGATGCCTGGCTGATGTCCGACGATGCGCACGGGCTGGGTGTGGTCGGCGAAGGTCGTGGATCCGCTTTTGTCGATGGGCACAAAACGCGCATCGACTTGCAGATGGGCACGCTGTCGAAAGCGCTCGGTTCTTACGGCGGTTATCTATGTGCGTCCCGCGCCGTGATCGACCTGATCAAAACGCGCGCCCGTACGCTTGTCTATTCGACCGGACTTCCGCCCGCGAGCGCCGCGGCCGCGATTGCCGCGCTCGATGTGATCGAAGGCGATCCCGTCTTTGCGGCAAGCGCCGTCGAGAAGGCGCGCAGCTTCACGCGCGCCCTCAATCTCCCGCTCGCGCAAAGTCCCATCGTTCCGCTTCTGTTGGGCGAGGAAACGACGGCACTGGAAGCACAGCAGGTTCTGGAGAAATCCGGTTTCCTCGTCACCGCCATCCGTCCGCCCACGGTGCCCGCGGGAACGGCGCGCCTTCGCTTTGCGTTCACTGCAGGCCATCCCGATGGGGAAATCGCGCGCCTCGCCCAGGTCGTGCGCGAGAGCGTAATGCCGCTTCGGCCATGACCGCATATTTCGTCACCGCCACCGGCACCGATATCGGCAAGACCTTCGTCACCGCCGGCCTGATCCGCCATCTGCGTGCGCACCACAAAAGGGTCTCCGCATTGAAGCCCATCGTCAGCGGTTTCGACCTGGCGACCGCTGCCCTCAGCGATCCGGGTGTCCTGCTCGAAGCCCTGAACGAACCCATCGTGCCCGAGGCGCTGGACCGCATCTCGCCCTGGCGTTTCGCCGCCCCGCTGTCGCCCGACATGGCGGCCGCGCGCGAGGGCAAATCTATCGGCTATGACGCCTTGCTTGAACTCTGCCGGGAGGCTGTGACTGCATCCGACGGCACACTCTTTATAGAGGGGGTGGGCGGTGTGATGGTTCCGCTCGACGCCCGGTTCACGGTGCTCGACTGGATGGTGGCGCTTGGCTTACCCGTGATTCTGGTGACCGGCAGCTATCTGGGCACCATCAGCCATACCCTGACGGCTCTCGACGTATTGGCCCGCCGGAATCTGAGGCTTGCGGGCCTGGTGGTGAACGAAAGCCCGACCGACATTCCCCTCAAGGATACCATCGCCACCATCAAACGCTTCGCCCCAAACGTCCCATTGGCCGCGCTGACCCGTCACAAACGCCCGATAGACGGGGCCGACGAATTCGCGAGCCTCTGGCGCATCCTTTCCCAGAGCGGCGATTGAACGCTTGCAGCAGGCGACGGGGCGGTGTCTAAGTCTCGCCTTCTCGAATTCAAGGCGTTGTTCGCGTGGCTCAATACAATTGTCTGAAGTGCCCGGGATATTGCTGTTCCTATCCCCTGATCCAGCTCGACAAGCGTGACGTGGAGCGCCTGGCCAAGCATTTCGGCCTCAGCTTCACCAAGGCGCGCAAGAAGTTCACCACAATGAAGTGGGGCTACAAATATCTCATGCGCCGCAAGGCCGATCCCCATTTCGGCCGCATCTGCCGGTTCTTCGATACCGAGAAGCGCCAATGCACGGTCTACAAGGCGCGGCCCGCCGTTTGCCGGTTCTATCCGGGCACCACGCGCTGCGGCTATTACGATTTCCTCGCCTTCGAGCGCCGCTCGCAGGAAGACCCGGACTTCATCGCGACCACCAACGCCGATTAAGGGAACCTTTATTGACCCGGCGCGCGCGGCCAGTATGATCCGGCCCGCTATCGCTTCCCTCCTTTGAATGCCCCTGTGGCGGAATGGTAGACGCGGCAGACTCAAAATCTGTTGTTGGCGACAACGTGCTGGTTCAAGTCCGGCCAGGGGCACCATCCAACCAAATTGCTACATCCGGCTGATCGCGCGTATTTCGCGCGGAACCTCTTTCACATCCTGCTCGTTGCACGCTTGAACAGGCGAGCTTCGAAGGGGTGAAGAAAAGGTCCGTGTCGCACAGACCGGGTTGTGTCATGCGTAGTTATTTTTCATTCGCCATCTTCGTCATTGCCGCAACAGCAGCATTACCGGCGTCCGCTCAAACACAGCAGGCCGTGAGCGTACAAACCCCCGCGCCGGCGGTTGGCCCCGATCTATCCGAGCAAGCCCAGCCCACATCCCAGACTGTGTTCACACCGCCGGGCACAGTCGACGTAGAGCCGGTCGCGGATTCGATTGCCACGCACGCGCCGCGCAGCCTGCACAAGCTTTGAGACCGGCGAAAACATCACGCTGATTTTTTCGCACGCGCGAAATGATCGTGCCGTTTTGGGCGCCGGGAACTAATTATTTCTGTTTTCGAATATCGCGTTAGGACAGAATCCGGCAAGCGGAGTTTAAAGGTTGACACCGCGATGAATGGTTGGAGGGATGCGCGCTGTAAAACATCCTGCCTTGAGGACCTCCAGAATGTATCGTCTTCGCACGCTCTATTTGGGCGCCGCTGCATCTTTGGTGCTTGGCGCATCTTCTTTCGCGATGGCCGCTCCCGCAAACCCGTTCGCCGCACCCAGCACCCTGCCGTTGCAGGCGCCGCCTTTCGACAGGATCAAGGACACCGATTACGAACCCGCCTTCGAACAGGCGATGAAAGAACATCTGACCGAAGTCGAAGCGATCGCCGACAGCAAGTCCGCGCCGACTTTCGAGAACACCATCGTCGCACTCGAAAAATCCGGCCGCATGTTGGAACGTGTAAGCAATGCCTTCTTCGGTGTCGTGCAGGCCAACACCAACCCGACGCTCGACAAGACGCGGGCCGACATGGCGCCAAAGCTCGCCGAACATCGCGACGCAATATTCCTGAACCCCACACTGTTCGCGCGCGTGAAAGCGATTTACGACAAGCGCGACTCTCTCAAGCTCGACCCGGAATCGGCGCAGCTCCTCAAGATCTACTATCTGAAGTTCACCCATGCCGGCGCCAATCTTTCGGATGCCGACAAGGCGAAGCTGCGCGAAATCAACAAGGAAGACGCCTCCCTCGAAACCGCGTTCCAGCAGAAGCTGGTGGCCGCGACGAAAGCGGGCGCGCTTGTCGTGGACGATAAGTCCCAGCTTGCGGGCCTGAGCGACGGTGAAATCGCGGCGGCTGCGAAAGCGGCGGCGGATCGCGGTCTGAAGGGAAAGTTCCTCATCCCGCTGCAGAACACCACACAGCAGCCGTTGTTGGTGTCGCTGTCGGACCGCAGCGTGCGCGAACGCCTGTTCGACAATTCCTGGACGCGCACCGAAAAGGGCGACGCCAACGATACGCGCGCCACCATCGCGCGCATCGCCCAGTTGCGCGCCGAGAAGGCGAAGCTGCTCGGCTATCCCAACTATTCGGCCTACGCGCTCTACGACCAGATGGCTAAAACGCCGCAAGCCGTCGAAAGCTTCCTTAGGCAACTGATCGGTCCGACGGCGGTCAAAGCCGCCGAAGAGGCCAAGCTCATCCAGGCCGCCATCGACAAGGACGGCAAGCATTTCGATCTCAAGCCGTGGGATTGGGAACGCTACGCCGAACGGGTCCGCAAGGAGAAATACGATCTCGACCAGAACGAGCTGAAGCCCTATTTCGAACTCGACCGCGTGCTGAAGGACGGCGTGTTCTATGCCGCCACCCAGCTCTACGGCGTCACCTTCAAGGAACGCCACGACATCCCCGTCTATCAGCCGGACGTGCGCGTGTTCGACGTGTTCGACAAGGACGGCTCGCAGCTCGGCATGATCTATTTCGATTATTTCAAGCGCGACAACAAATCCGGCGGCGCCTGGATGAGCAATTTCGTCAACCAGACGAAGCTGCTCGGCACCAAGCCCGTGGTCTATAACGTCGCCAACTTCACCAAGCCCGCGGCCGGCCAGCCCGCGCTCTTGAGCTTCGACGACGTGACGACAATGTTCCACGAATTCGGCCACGCGCTGCACGGCCTGTTCGCCGATCAGAAATACGAGACCTTGTCGGGCACCAATGTCGCGCGCGATTTCGTGGAATTCCCCTCGCAGTTCAACGAGAACTGGGCGCTCGATCCGCAGGTGCTCAAGCACTACGCGGTGCATTACAAAACGGGCAAGCCCATCCCGCAGGAACTGGTCGACAAGATCAAGAAGTCGCAAACCTGGGGGCAGGGTTACCAGCTCGGCGAACTTCTGGCCGCCTCCGAGCTCGACATGCAATGGCATGAGCTGGAGGCAAGCGCGCCAAAGCAGGACGTCGACAAGTTCGAAGTCGAGGCACTCAAGAAGACGCACACCGATTTTCCCAACGTGCCCACGCGGTATCGTTCCAGCTATTTTCTCCACATATGGGCCAATGGCTATGCATCCGGCTACTACGCCTACCAATGGACGGTGATGTTGGCCGACGATGCGTTCGACTGGTTCAAGAACAATGGCGGGCTCACGCGCGAGAACGGCCAGCGTTTCCGCGACATGATCCTATCCAAAGGCCACACCGAGGATTACGGCCCGATGTTCCGCGCCTTCTACGGCAAGGATCCCGACATCGACCCGATGCTCGAACATCGCGGCTTGAAAAAGCAGTAAAGGCAACGGACAGGGCGGCGAGAGCCGCCCTTTTCTGTAAGGCTTCGTAAAGGCTTACATAACCCCGCTATACTTGCCCGCCGAACTCTTGGCATACTTTCCGCCGTCGACGGGTTGGGGGTGCTGGGTGGTTCATCGCGTCGCGAACCTCGATATTCCTGGCCGCTTCGCGGGCACGGTTCCCGTCTGGTTGAGCCGCCTGGCCTGCGCATTCTTCGGCATCGGACTGGCGGTGGCCGGGCGCCTTGCCATCGATCTCGTGGCGCCCGGTGTCGCCCCTTTCGCCCTTGTCTATCCGGCGTCTCTCGTCGCCACCCTTCTGGGCGGCTGGCAGGCGGGATTGGGCACGCTCTATTTCACCCAATTGCTCGCCTGGATGTTCGTCATGCCGACGGTGGGCGGCATGCACACCGAGGTCCAGTTCATCGGCACGATCCTTGTAGGGATCACAGGCACGATGGTGGTGTTCGTCGGCGAAGGTTTCCGTATTTCGTCCCAGCACATCGTCGCCGAACGCAACGCCAAGCTCGCGGAACGCGAACTGATGTTCCGCGAACTCCAGCACCGCGTTACCAACGACTTCACTATCGTCAGCAGCCTGCTCGACCTGCAGCGCCGGCGCAGCAATTCGCCGGAAACGCGCGCGGCCCTCGAACAGGCCATAGGCCGGGTGCGCTCCATCGGGCGTATTCACCGGCATGTCTATGCGCTGCCCGAGGGCGGGGCGGTGCCGATAAGGCAATATCTCGACGACCTCTGCATGGCCTTGCGCGACGCGGTGCTGCCGCCCGCCGGTATCGCACTTTGGTGGGACTGCGAGGATGCGAAGATGTCCCGCGAATGTGCGTTGTCCGTCGGCCTTGTCGTCAACGAGCTGGTGACCAATGCGGTCAAGCACGCCTTCCCGGATGGCCGCGACGGCGAGATCCGCGTGCGTTTCGGGCGTACCGGCGAGGGCTGGCGTTTGAGCGTCGTGGATGACGGCGTGGGCATGTCCCCGGTGGACCGCAAGGCGGGCCTCGGCACCGGCCTGATGGAAGGCTTCGTCGCCCAGACCGGGGGTGCCCTGACCGTCACCGGCGAACGGGGAACAGCGGCCCACCTGGATATGCCGCCCTCTGTCGCGACCGCTTGAGGGTTCGGAATACTTGATGGCCCGGAACATTCGCCCCTCGCAGGCGTTACACGGGGAACCACTTTGTCGAAGGAGAATGGCGTGAGTGAGCGAGGCTATGCCTATAGCGATCCGGGCGATGTCGAAGAAACCGTGGCCGACCTGAAAGAAGACGTAACAGCCCTGTCGGAAGAGCTGGAAGGAGCGGCCAGCGAGGCCATGCGGCGCACGCTGCGGCGCATCGAAGATACGGTGGCCGATCTCTACGAAACCGTCGCGGAACAAAGCAGCCGCGGAGTCGAAGCCATCGAGCGTCAGGTCGATGAACGCCCGTGGACCAGCCTTGCCGTGGCCTTCGGGCTTGGCTGCGTCATCGGCCTCATCGTGAGCAGGGAGCGCTGAAATGGTCGCAAAACTCCAGCGCAAGGCACCTTCCCACCGCACGTCGCGCTCGACCGCTGCAAGCCGCAAAGCCAAGGCCCGCGCGCCTTCCGTCTCGCAGCGCGCCAACCGGATCGGCCGCATGATCGCCATCGGGTCGATGGTGGCGGCCGGCATGCTGGTCGTGATCGGTGCGGGCGCCATCGTTCTTTTGGCCACCGAACCCGCCAAACGCAGCGGAAAATGGGGCGGATGGAATTTCACCGACCTTTCCAATTCCACCCGCGAAAGCTTGCGCGCCAGCATTCCGTCGGACTGGCGGCGCGCCGTGCGCGAGGACTACCTGCCCGAAGCGCGCGAGTTCGTATCGCGCCAGGCGCGCCGTTTCAGTTGAGGGCGGCCCAGTGCCCGGATCGATCGCGAAACGCGCATTAGCGTTTTGCTAAATTCTTCATTGCAATTATTGTTGCGCGTGACCGGACGTTGATTCTCACTCGTCCAAGGGCGGGGGCAAGGACGGTCGCTGTATCAGCAATTACCGGGGCGAGGGCTTTATCCGCTTCAGGTCGTCCCGCACAAGGAGAATACAATGGCTGCAAGAAAGAAGAGAAAAGGTGGCGCGAAGCGCAAGGCGAAGAAAGCCGTAGCGGCGAAGCGCACGAAGAAGGGCGCGCGCAAAGGCGCCCGCAAGGCTGCGCGTAAAGGCGCCCGCAAGGCGAAAAAGGCCGCCGCGCCGAAAAAGCGCAAGGCCCGTCGCAAGAAAAAAGCGGCTCCCGCCGCAGCCCCGGCTCCGGCCGCGGCCTAGCGAAAACCCGGCGCGGTACGCTTTAATGGCGGCATGAACTATCGCCACGCGTACCACGCCGGAAATTTCGCAGACGTGATGAAGCACACCGCCCTCGTGGCGGTGTTGCTGCATCTGAGGAAGAAACAAGCGCCCTTCGCGGTGATCGACACCCACGCCGGGCGCGGCCTCTACGATCTCTCAGGCACCGAAGCCGGCAAGACCGGCGAGGCCAGGCAAGGCATCGCCAGTCTGGGCGACGCACCCGCCGGCAACGAGGTGCTTCAAACCTATCTCGACACCGCGCGCAGCTTCGGCCCCGCAACCTATCCGGGCTCTCCCCTGATCGCCGCGCGCCTGTTGCGCCCGCAGGACCGGCTGGTGGCGATCGAAAAACATCCCGAGGAATGCGAGGCGCTGACCACCGCCCTCAAACCGTTCCGCAAAACGCGTGCGGTCTGCGCCGACGGGTATGAACGGCTTGCCGCGTTGCTTCCGCCGCAGGAACGCCGTGGCGCAATCCTGATCGATCCCCCTTTCGAAGCGCCGGACGAATTCGCGCAGATGGCCGATGCGCTCGGCAACGCGCTGCGCCGGTTCGCGACCGGGATCTATCTCCTCTGGTTTCCCATCAAGACGAAAAGCGATGCCGATGCCTTGAGCGGCGAAGTGCTCGCACGCGGCGCCACGAAATTGCTGCGCCTCCAGCTCGACGTGGGCGCTTCGGCGGAAGGCCGCCTCACCCAAACCGGCCTGCTGATCGTCAATCCACCCTATGGTTTCGACGCACAGATGCGCGAAGCATTGAGCGCGCTTGCCGCACCCTTGGGCCGTGGCCGCCCCGCTCAATGGTCCGTCGAATGGCTGGCAGGCGAGGGATAAGCCGCTGCCACTACCGGGTATTGCCGCCCGAGGAGATGCCCGGCAGACCTGCAATTGGCAGCTCCTCGACCGGGATTGCGGTTCTGGTTTGTCTATTATCTACCTCTATCCATGTGCCGCAGAGTCGACAGCACATGACGGCGCAGATCAGCCAATCTCGAGTGCAATTTGGTTCCCACAACCAATCGTCAAGCGGATCTCAGGCGCGATGCGGTCCAAAACTACCTCAACGACAAGGCAACCGCTGAAGATGCGCTCGCGGATGGTGTTACGATGCTGGAAGTCCGGGGCCTACACGGCTTCGCGGACGCGAACGAGCGATTGTCGCCGCCATAACGATCGGGTGCAGCTGTTTAAGTTCTGGCCAAGTCGGAGTGGGCGCGGCGGCTTCTCGTAAAGCGCCAATCCCAAAGGGGTTGCACATTTTCCCGGCGGTCTCTTCCGCCTTCGCACGCCGCATACCACGCAACGGCGGCCCCTAAGATAAGAGCGGCGCCGATCAGGAAAGCCTGGATTACCAGCGCCTGGCGCGCACGATGAATCTCTTGAGCCGAATTGGCGATAACATTGTCCACGCGTTGGCTGGCAGCTACGTCTCCGATTCCTGTTTGCTCGGCCGTCACGCCAGTTAAGTAATCACGGTCGGCGGCGGGCATGCCGTTGTGGCTGGAAGCCTTTAAGAGAATTCGGGCTGCTTCTGCCCGGCGGTATTGAATTCCAGTATCTACATCTCTGCGCTCCGAACGAAACAGCTCGTCCAGCTCGCTGGCGATTATACTTTCGCCTGCCACTGAAGTGGTGGGGCCGAGATTTCCGGTAGAGGGCACAGCAGTCGATGAAGCAATTGCTGCTGCCGCCACCGCCAGCAATGAGGCGAACATAACCGCCAAGGCCCAGGTTACGATGCCGTGGATGCCATCACCGAACTCGGCTTCATCGGGTGCTCCGCTGAATTCTGGCTGATGCATGCGCCCCGCCACGTAACCCCCGAATCCGAAAGCAGCCAGAGAAACGAAGACCAAATAAAGACCCGAAAGGAACCAGAGCACCGGAGATGAATCTCGCCACGTTGGCGCGGTCGAGGCGACCGACAAGCCAATGGCGGATCCGAAAGCGAGCAGCGTAAGCGAGATGCCCGCCGCAATGACGGCCCCGCCGATTATCGCTCGCCAGCCAATGCCCAAGCCCGAACGGGTAGGAACTTCAACGACTCCTGGGGAACTCATTTCAGTGCATGCCGAAGAAAGAAAGGACGGCCATAATCACAACGACCAGTCCAACGAGATAGATGATTCCGTTCATGACGAACTCCGCCTGGTGAGTTATCTCGATGAACGATGATTAAGGGACAAGGTTCCGAAAAATTGCTTCTTTCAATGGTTCGCTGGCCCGAGTTCCGGGAACAACGACCAAAGGCAAGCGTTGCCGCCGGACGAAGAGGGCCATCCTTAAGGAGACGACCCGTGAAAAAGAATTCCCTTATGTCCACACTATTGGCGGCAGGTGCAGTTGTAGGCGCCACCGCTTTCTTGACCTCTGCCGCATCGGCGGATGTTGCCTGCAATCAATATGGCGATTGCTGGCATGTGACCAAACACTACACCCTGTATCCTAAAGATATTGGCGTTACTTTCTACCCCGACACATGGCGTGAAGAGCATATGAAGGACACGCATTATCGGTGGTATGACCGCGACGACGACAGCGGCTACTACATTCGTGGCGAGTGGCACGCGTTCGACTCGGATGGCGACCACGACGGCGACTAGAAGGCCTCGCAAGGCGCAAAATTGGGACTCGGCAGTTGGGCTGCCGGGTCCTTATTTGCAAGGACAGCGATAAAAGATGATTTCGGTCAGTTAGGGTCTTACAACCACGGGAGTATGGCGCCCACCATTGCCGCCAGGCTCGCGGCGACCATCCAACTGATAATTCGCGCACGCTCGATGTTGAAGCGCCTAAGCCGATTGTCGCCGCAGATAGGGCAGGAAACTTCCCAGCCGATTATCCGGCCTTCGCAGTTGGAACAGTTGATTCCTGGCACGTGATAAACTCCCGGCCGGTACGCGCGGTAAACGTTTCGGTCTGCATTCCGTTCCGCACCGAGTGACACGCAGCTTCTAACTCTTGCGGATCGCTCGTCGCGGGCCTGAGGTTTATTGCCATTTTCAGCGCCTCGTTTAGAGGGCTCAAAAGGCAACGTCCTGATATGCCGCTTCGATCTTCGAAACCGCTATGGGGGGCTGACGAACCCGGAACAGGGAGAACGAAATAAGCTTGCGCCGGTGGCGATCCGGTGGCAAAAGTCCCCGGCTCGACGGGCAGGCCATACCTAAGTTATTGATCTTGCTACACGGACAGGTGGTCGAGTGGTTGATGGCACCGCACTCGAAATGCGGAGACCCTTTACGGGGTTCGTGGGTTCG
>CAZTCU010000060.1:370-11591 GCA_964612235.1 uncultured Rhizobium sp. | reverse complement strand
CCACAATCCTTTACTCCCTCAAGCGGCAAAATAAGCAAAAAGGACTGGCGACGCTCTGCATCGGCGGCGGCATGGGCATCGCCATGTGCGTCGAGCGCTAAGCGTCAAACAATAATCGGGGGAAGGGAACGTCATGTCGAAAGTTGCATTGGTCACGGGTGGAACGCGCGGTATCGGCGCGGCCATCTCCATCGGACTGAAGAACGCGGGCTATACGGTCGCGGCCAACTATGGCGGCAACGACGAGGCGGCCAACAAATTCAAGGCCGAAACCGGCATCGCGGTGTTCAAATGGGATGTCGGCAATTTCGAATCCTGTGCTGCGGGCATCAAGGATGTCGAAGGCGCTCTCGGCCCCATCTCGGTGCTGGTGAACAACGCGGGCATCACGCGCGACGCGATGTTGCACAAGATGACCGCGCAACAATGGCGCGAAGTCGTCGACGTGAACCTCGACTCCATGTTCAACATGTGCCGCAACGTGATCGACGGCATGCGCGAGCGCAATCACGGCCGCATCGTCAACATCTCGTCCATCAACGGCCAGAAGGGCCAGATGGGCCAGACCAACTATTCCGCCGCCAAAGCCGGTATCATCGGCTTCACCAAGGCGCTGGCACAGGAAACCGCGAAGAAGGGCATCACCGTCAATGTGATCTGCCCCGGCTATATCGACACCGAAATGGTTCAGGCCGTGCCGCCGAAGGTGCTGGAAGGCATCATCGCGACGATCCCGGTGGGCCGCCTCGGCAAGGCCGACGAAATCGCCAAGATGACCGCGTTCCTCGCCAGCGACGACGCCGCCTTCATCACCGGCGCGACCATGACGGTGAACGGCGCGCAATACATCGCGGGATAAGTGAACACCGCGCTCGCAAGCCTCGAGGTCAGCGATCTTGCTTGCGTGCGCGGTTCCCGCGCGCTTTTCCGCAATCTCTATTTCAAGGTCGAGCCGGGCAGGGCGCTGGTCGTCGAAGGCCCCAACGGCGCGGGCAAAACCTCGCTCCTGCGCACGCTGGCGGGTTTTCTTGCGCCCGCCGCCGGCGCGATCGCGTTGCGCGTCGGCGACTGCGACAGCGCCATCGCGGAAGCCGAAGAACGCGCAAAGCACATCGGCTGGTTCGGGCATCAGGACGGGTTGAAGCCGCAACTGACGGCAAAGGAAAATCTCTTATTCTTCGCGCGCCTCTATGGCAGCAATCCTGCTCACGTCGTGCCCATGCTCGATTGGGCAGGTCTTTCGCGAGCCGCCGACTTCCCGGTGCAATATCTGTCGGCGGGACAGAAAAAGCGGCTCGCGCTTGCCCGACTGCAGTTGAGCAATCGTTCTGTGTGGCTGCTCGATGAGCCTTTTGCAGCACTCGATACGGCGGGAAAGAAACTTGTCGAACAGATGCTCGCCGAACATTGCGCGACCGGCGGAATAGCGATCATTGCCACGCACGAAACGATCTCGCTGGAAGCTTCCAGGATGACGCTCGGCAACGCGGTGGCTGCATGACCGCGCTTTTTTTCCGCGACATTCGTTTGTCGTTCCGCGCGGGCGGCGGGGCGATGCTGGCGCTTGCGTTCTTTGCAAGCGTTGCGGCGCTGGTGCCGCTCGGTATCGGGCCGGATCTCAAATTGCTCGCGCGCATAGCGGGCGGCGTGTTGTGGATCGCCGCCGCGCTTTCCGCGCTGCTTTCGCTCGACCGGCTGTTTCAGGCCGATTTCGAAGATGGGTCGCTCGATCTCATCGCGCTCGCGCCGCAATCGCTGGAAGCCACGGCCGCAACCAAGATCGCGGCGCACTGGCTCACGACAGGTCTTCCCCTCACCGTGCTTTCGCCGCTTCTCGGACTTCTGTTCGGGTTGCCGCCGCAGGCTTATCCCGCACTGGTGCTTTCGCTCCTTCTCGGCACGCCCGCGATCAGCGCCATCGGCGCGGTGGGCGCGAGCCTGACGCTTTCAATACGCCGCGGCGGGTTGATCCTGCCGCTGATCGTGCTGCCGCTGCTCTCGCCCGCAGTCATTTTCGGCGCGGGTGCGGTATTGGCGGTGCTTGACGGGCTGTCGAATGGGGCGCTCGGGCTCCTGGCCGCGTTTTCTCTGGTCGCTGTGGTTCTGGCCCCGTTCGCCTGCGCCGCTGGCGTGCGGCTCAACCTCGCAGGATGACCGCCGTGCTTGCCCACCCCCGCCCGAAAGCTTAGAGCCCGGCCATGCTCCGTTATGCCAACCCCAAACGGTTCATGGATCTGAGCGGCGCGGCGTTGCCGTGGCTGGCGGGCGCTGCGGCGATCTTCCTGGCCGCGGGTTTCTATCTCGGTTTCGCGGCACCCCCGGATTATCAGCAGGGCGATACCGTCAAGATCATGTTCGTCCATGTGCCCGCGGCGTGGGTCGCGATGATGGCGTATGGCCTGATGGCACTATCCGCAGCGGTCGGCCTGATTTATCGCCATCCGCTGGCCGATGCGGCGGCGAAAGCGGCAGCACCCTTGGGTGCATTGTTCACCGCGCTCGCGCTCATCACAGGCTCGCTCTGGGGCAAGCCGATGTGGGGCGCATGGTGGGTATGGGACGGACGGCTCACGTCGTTCCTGATCCTGCTTCTGATCTATCTCGGCTACATCGCGCTCTGGAACGCCATCGAAGACGAAACGCGCGCGGCACGCGCCACTGCGATCCTCGCATTGGTAGGCGCGGTGAATTTGCCGATCATCGAATTCTCCGTGCGCTGGTGGACGACGCTGCATCAGGGCGAAAGCATCCTGCGTCCCGGCGGGCCTTCTATTTCGGCGGTGTTTCTCTGGCCGCTGTTCGCGATGGCACTGGGATACACGCTTCTATTCTTCTCGCTCTGGATCGTACGCATCCGCACCGAGATCCTGGAACGCCGGGCAAGAAGCCTGATGCTGGGGCTGTCATGAGCGGCTTCTTCGCACTCGACCAATACGCAAATTTCATTTGGGCCGCCTATGGCGTGAGCGTATTGGGTATCGCTGCCGCAATCGTTCTCTGCGTTCAAGCTCACGCGCGGGCAAAGGCGCGGCTTGCAGATCTCGAAAAAGAACCTTCGTGAAACGGCTGATTTACATTTTTCCCGTCGTTGCCTTCGCGGTACTCGCGGCGGTGCTGTTCTATCAGTTGTCGCAGCCCCAGACGCCGGGCGAGCTTCCGTCCGCGCTGATCGGAAAACCGGTGCCGCAGCGGGACTTAGCTGCGCTCGATACGAAGACGCAAGGCTTCGGTCCGCGCGATCTGGCAAGCGGCAAGGTAACGGTGGTCAACGTCTGGGCGTCCTGGTGCGCGCCCTGCCGCGCGGAAGCGCCTGCGCTCACTCAGCTCTCGACCAACAAGGACATCCAATTGTTTGGCATCGCCTATCAGGACAATCCTGCGAAGGCGCGAGCTTTCCTCGACGAAGTGGGAAATCCGTTCGCGCGCATCGCCACGCTCGACGGCAGCGCGGGAATAGATTGGGGCATCAGCGGCGTGCCGGAGACGTTCGTGATCGACGGCCACGGCATCGTGCGTGCGCGCATCTCCGGCGCGCTGACCGAAGGCGACAAATATATGGACCGCCTGCTGCCAGCGATTGCGGCGGCGAAATCCTGATCTTCAGGGTTTGGTAAACTTTCTCTGAACAAATGGCGGAATGCAGATCAGCTCCGCCTCTCTTCTCGCCGCACAACAACAGGCGTCCGCGCAAGCGAAGCCGCAGAAGAGTGTGTTCGGCTCGTTCCTGAATGCATCCGAGGCAAAGCCGGCGGAAGCCGCCAAAGCCCAGTTCGAGCCCGCGGACTTCGCCAAGGCCGAGCCCCAGAAAACGGCCGCGGCGGCGGCGCCGGAGCCCGCGCGAGCCTACCAGCGGCCCGGTTCGGCTCTCGATATTCGCGTTTAGATTTAAAGGCTTAGCGGGGGCGGCGGCGAACCTTCCGGCGAAGCCGGTTTTCCCCGTTCTGCTCCAGTTGAACAGCGGCCTCCGCGATGGTGGCCAGCGACTTCACGAAGCGCGCGCGTTCGCTTGCAGGCAGCGCATCGAGCAGCGCGCGTTCGGCGCGATCCGATGCAGTGCGTGCGCTGCGCAGCGCCTTGCGTCCTGCCTGTGTGATCGACACGGAATTCGCGCGCGCATCTTCTTCGGTGCGTTCGCGGCTGATCAATTCCTTCTCGAGCATCCGGCGCGCCATGTCGGCGAGCGTCGAACGATCGATGCCCGTCATCTCGACGAGTGCGGTCTGACTCACACCCTCGTTGTGTTCGAGAGCGGCGAGCACCGTGAACTGTTGCTTGGTGAGTTCGTGTGCGCCGGCTTCGCGCGCGTACAGATCGCCATAGTACTGCTGACAGCGTCGAATGAGATGCGACGGAGCTTCTGCCAGTTCGAACCCCCCGTTCGTCCTGCGCGGACCCTTTAATGTCATATAACCACCCCTAGCCGCCGGACCTTCGAGCCAACCCACTCTCGCGCCCGCTTCGTTTTCTACCCGTCAATGATGTGAGACACTTCCCGCGTCACGCCGGGCCCCAACGAAGCCGCACTCGCGCGAGGCCCAAGAAACTTTAGACAAACGAAATGTGCGCGACAACAGTTTCCGTACGTCTGCGGAATGAATCTTTTTCTCGCTTCCGCTGCCCGGTCATATGCGGCAAATTTAACGAATGACGAACGATAAATTTTCGGTATCGACCGGCCCTGGCCCGCATTTTGTGCGGCGCGTTCCCCAGGGCGACACGATGGAACGCGATGTGTGCGGCCATTGCGGGCATATTTCCTATGCCAACCCCAAGATAGTGGTTGGATCGGTTGTGGTGCATGAAAACCGCATTCTGTTGTGTCGCAGAGCCATCGAGCCACGAAAGAACTACTGGACGCTGCCAGCGGGATACCTCGAAGAACACGAAACCCCGGAAGCTGGTGCGCGCCGCGAAGCACAGGAAGAGGCGTGTGCGGACATTTCCTTGGACCTGTTGCTCGCCGTCTACAGCATCCCGCGCATCAGTCAGGTGCAGCTTATGTACCGCGCGCGTCTGGCGCGACCGCACTTCGCCGCAGGTCCCGAAAGTCTGGAGGTGCGGCTATTTGCCTGGGATGACATTCCATGGCCGGAGATTGCATTCCCCAGCGCGCGCTGGGCGCTCGAACATTGGCATCAGTCCCGCCATGACATGGTGATCGCGCCGTTTACAAATCCGCCGGGCGCGACGGGCGACGCGCGCTAGTCTTTCTTCTCGCCGATTTCGTGTTTGAGGATCAGCGGCGTCTGCGCGAGCGCGAACAGGAAGAACAGCGGATAGATTCCCCAAACCTTGAAATCCACCCAGACATCCGTCGAGAAATGCCGCCAGATGATTTCATTGGCGATGGCGAGCGCAAACGCAAACAGTCCCCATCTGAGAGTCAACTTGCGCCAACCCACTTCGGTCAGTTCGAACGCCTGACCGAAAACATATTTGATGAAGAGACGGTTCACCGCGAGACCGCCCAACAGCAACACGCCGAAGAATGCGTAAAGCACCGTCGGCTTCATCTTGATGAAGGTGTCGTTCTGCAAATAGAGCGTGAGTCCGCCGAACACGAGAACGAGCACCGCGGTGAAGGCGGGCATCGGCGAGATCTTCCGCTCCAGCCAATAACCCACCGCCAACGCCACCAGCACCGCCGCCATGAAGATGCCGGTCGCCACATAGATGTTCGAGAATTTGAAGGTCGCGAAAAAAAGGATCAGCGGCCCCAGATCCAGGGCCAGCCGCCGGAGCTGTTTTTGGGTGGTCTGGCTCATGACGCCCCTGTCAGGGCGCGGGCGAAGTCAGCCGCTACGAAGGGCTGAAGGTCCTCGGCCGCTTCCCCCACACCTATAAAGTGGATGGGAAGGCCGAACTTTGCCGCCAGCGCCACCAGAATGCCCCCCTTGGCCGTCCCGTCGAGCTTGGTCATCACCAGCCCGGTCAGGGGCACGGTAGCCTTGAACGCCTCGACCTGCGAGATGGCGTTCTGGCCGGTGGTCGCATCCAGCACCAGCAGGGCGGCATGGGGGGCGGAAGGGTCCAGCTTCTTTATGACCCGCGCGATCTTCTCCAGTTCGGCCATCAGGCCCGCCTTGTTCTGGAGCCGGCCGGCCGTGTCGATCAGCACCACGTCGGCTTCTATGGCGCGCGCTCGCTCGATGGCGTCGTAGGCGAGCCCTGCCGCATCCGCGCCTGCCGCACGCGCGACGACTTCGGCCCCCGTGCGCTGGCCCCAGACCTGCAACTGCTCGATCGCGGCGGCGCGGAACGTGTCGCCCGCGGCGAGCACGAGTTTCAAACCCTGATCGGTCAGACGCTTGGCAATCTTGCCAATGGTCGTGGTTTTTCCCGTTCCGTTGACACCCGCAACCAGAATGACGAACGGCTTCTTCGTACTGTCGATGTCGAGCGGCTTCTGCACCGGCGAAAGCAATTTTGTGAGTTCGCTTGCGAGAATGGATTTGATCTCGGCGTCGGAGATTTCGCGTTCATAGCGGCCAGCGCCCACGGCCGCGGCAATCTTTGCGGCTTGGGCCGCGCCCATGTCCGCGCGGATCAGGGCTTCTTCCAGTTCGCCCAAGGTCGCTGCGTCGAGTTTCTTCCTGGTGAAGATACCGGTGATGTTTTCGCCGAGCGCGCCCGTGCTTTTGGAAAGCCCTTCCTTGAGCTTTTCGAAAAAGGTCGGCGGCGGCGGTGCTTGGCCG
Organism: uncultured Rhizobium sp.; assembly: GCA_964612235.1. GTDB lineage: Bacteria > Pseudomonadota > Alphaproteobacteria > Micropepsales > Micropepsaceae > Rhizomicrobium. Next base: position 4,896 of record CAZTCU010000060.1, on the reverse strand, counting down.
AAAGTCTTGATCATTGCAGCAATTCGGCCTTCAGCGATGTCGTGTTGGCGCCCGTGATCTTCGCGCGCAGGATCGCGCCCGGCACGGCGTTGCCTTCGAAATAGGCAGGCGCGAAACAGGACGTGCGTCCCATACCGGCTTTTTCTATCAGCAATTTCTGCTCGGTTCCGGCAAGTCCGCGCATCCGCGCGGCGAGAGCGGCTTCACCGTGCGCGCGCAACCGGGCCGCGCGTTCCTTGACCAGCGGCTTCGAAAGTTGCGGCATCCGGGCTGCAGGCGTGCCCTTGCGCGCGCTGAACGGGAAGACGTGCAGCATCGAAAGACCGGCTTCATCGACCAGGCGCAGCGTATTCTCGAACATCGCTTCCGTCTCGGTCGGGAAACCGGCGATGAAATCGGCACCGAACGCGGCATCCGGGCGGCGCGAACGCACATCCTCGCAGAAACGGATCGTGTCCGTTCTCGAATGCCGGCGCTTCATGCGCTTCAGGATCATGTCGTCGCCCGATTGCGCGGAAAGGTGGAAATGCGGCATCAGCCGGTCTTCTTCCGCGATGGCGCGCATCAATTCGTCATCGGCCTCGATGGAGTCGATGGAGGAAATCCGCAGGCGCTTCAGTTCGGGCACAAGTTTCAAAATCTTGCGCACCAGCGCACCAAGCGTAGGTGTGCCCGGCAGATCCGCGCCATAGGACGTCAGGTCAACGCCTGTCAGCACGATTTCGGGAAAACCGTTTTCCGTCAGCCGACGCGCTTCGTCCACCACCGCGCCCATGGGCACGCTGCGCGAATTCCCGCGTCCATAGGGGATAATGCAGAAAGTGCAGCGGTGATCGCAGCCGTTCTGCACCTGCAGGAACGCGCGCGCCCGGCCTTCGAAACTGTCCACGAACTGCGCGCCGGTTTCCTTCAGCGCCATGATGTCGTTGACGCGCACCCGTTCCGCCCCGCCGATGAAATCGGCATAGGAGCGGGTCTCAAGTTTCTCCGCATTGCCGATCACGAAATCGACTTCGGGCATGGCGGAATAGGTTTCGCTTTCGGTCTGCGCCGCGCAACCCGTCACGATGATGCGTTTGCCGGGGTTTTCGCGGCGGGCTTTCCGGATCGCCTGGCGCGATTGGCGCACGGCTTCCGCCGTCACGGCGCAAGTGTTGAAGACGATGGCGTCGTTCAATCCCGCTTCGCCCGCGCGCGCCTTGATCGCCTCGCTTTCATAGGCGTTCAGACGGCAGCCGAAGGTGACGACGTCGAGGGCCATCAGCGCGCGCCCGAAAGCTCGATCTCGCCGCGATAGGCAAGGGTGGCGGGGCCGGTCATCAGGATGTGTCCGTCGCTTTCGCGCCATTCGATGCGCAGCGTGCCCCCATCCAGCACCACGTCCACAATACGGTCCGCAAGTCCGCGCCGCGCGGCGGCAACTGCTGTGGCGCAGGCGCCTGTGCCGCAAGCCTGCGTTATCCCTGCGCCGCGCTCCCACACCCGCATGCGGATGCGTCCGCGCGATTGCACGGTGGCAAATTCGACATTGACCCGTTCGGGAAACAGCGAATGGTGCTCAATCAACGGGCCGACATCGCTGACCGGTGCGCTCTCCGCATCGCCCACGAAGATCACGCAATGCGGATTGCCGACCGAAACCGCCGATGCTTCCAGCGAAACGCCATCCACCGAGAAACTGAATTTGTTGGTATCGACGGCGCTCGAAAGCGGCACGTCCTTCCAGTCGAAACGCGGCGCGCCCATATCGACCGTGACAAGTCCGTCAGCTTCGGAACAGACGAGCGGTCCGCCCACTGTTTCCAGCCGGATCGTGTTCGCGCCCTTCTCGGCCATCAGCAGTTGCGCCACGCAGCGCGCGGCGTTGCCGCAGCTTTCCACTTCGCCGCCGTCGGAATTGTAGATGCGCATGGCGGCGTCCGCGCCATTGGCGGCAGGCGCGATCACAATCACCTGATCGCAGCCCACGCCGTGCCTCCTGTCCGCAATCGCGCGGGCAGTGGCAGCATCGAAGGCAAGTGCCTGTTTGCGCGCGTCGAACACCGCGAAATCGTTGCCGAGGCCGTGCATTTTGAGGAACGCCGTCATGAGCCGCCTTATAGGGTGAAGCCCCGCCCCCTGCCAGTGGCGGGTTGACCGGGCCGTTCAGCCTTTTCAAATGGCGAGGAACGGCGGAGGAAACAAGGCGATGCGGCTGGCAGCGGCGGCGATTCTGGCGGTTTTGGCGGCGGGCGCGGCCCAAGGAGCAAGCGTGGAACAGAACGATCCCTATCTCTGGCTCGAAGACATCCACGGCGAAAAGCCGCTCGCCTGGGTGAAGGATCAGAACGCCCGCACCTTCAAGGTGCTGCAGGCCGATCCGCGCTACCAGGAATATTACGACCAGATCCTGAAGGTGATGGACGCGCAGGACCGCATCCCCTTCGGCAGCATGAAGCAGAGATATGTCTTCAATTTCTGGCAGGACGCGAGGAACCCCAAAGGCATCTGGCGGCGAACAACGATAACGAGCTATCTGACCGAAAAACCCAAATGGGAACTGCTGCTCGACATCGACAAGCTATCGAAGGACGAGGGCAAAAGTTGGGTGTTCAAGGGCGGAAGCTGCACGCCCGATCTCACGCGCTGTCTCGTTGAACTCTCGCCGGGCGGGGGTGACGCCGTGGTCGTGCGTGAATTCGATATGGCGAGCAGGGATTTCCTGGGCAACGGCTTTGTCGTGCCCGAAGCCAAATCGTCCGTCGCCTGGGTGGATGACGACACGATCCTGTTCGCCACCGATTTCGGCAAAGGCTCGCTCACGACCAGCGGCTATCCGCGCATCGTGAAGGTCTGGAAGCGCGGCGAACCTATCACCGCTGCGAAGATCGTGTTCGAAGGCAAGGAAACCGATGTCGGTGTCGAACTGGCGTCATTCCAGGGACCGGATGGAACGATACCGCTGATCCAGAACGCGCCGAGCTTTTTCGAAACCGAATATTACACGCTGCTTCCGGATAACAGCGCGATTAAAATCCCGCTGCCGCTATCGGCCAATGTCAAAGGCGTCACCAAAGGTCAGATGCTGGCCACCTTGCGCGAACCGTGGGCGCAGCAGGAAGGACAAACGCCGATTCCGAAAGGCTCGTTGATCGCTTTCCCGATCCGCACCTATTTGCGCACCAAGATGTTTCCCACCGCCACGGTGCTTTATACGCCCGATGCGCGCAGTTCGGTTGAAGAAGTGGCGACGGGGCGCGACGCCGTTTACGCCTCCATCTTCCACAATGTGACGGGAAGCATTCATGCCTTCCGTTTCGAGAACGGAAAGTGGAACGACACCCGGCTCGACCTTCCAGAGGGTGGATCGCCCGGCATCATTTCCGCCAACGATTGGGGACCGGAAGCGGAGTTCAGTTTCGAAAGCTTCCTCATTCCGCCGACGCTTTATCATGACACCGGAAGCGACGTACCCAAGGCCATCAGATCGCTCCCCGCGCGCTTCAATGCCAACGGGCTGACGATGGAGCAATTCGAAGCCACCTCGAAAGACGGCACGAAGATTCCCTATTTCGTGGTGCGCCAGAAGGATGCCAAAGGCCCGCGCCCGACGGTGCTTTATGGCTATGGCGGTTTCGAAATCTCGATGACGCCCAGCTACTCCGCCAATTTCGGCAAGCTGTGGCTGACCAAGGGCGGCACTTACGTTCTCGCCAACATCCGCGGCGGCGGCGAGTTCGGCCCGTCGTGGCACGACCAGGCGCTGCTCACCAATCGCCAGAAGGCGTTCGACGATTTCGAGGCGGTGGCCGAAGATCTCGAAAAACGCGGGCTCACCACGCCCAAACAGCTCGGCATCATGGGCGGATCGAATGGCGGGTTGCTCGTCTCCACGGTGATGACACAGCGTCCCGATCTTCTGGGCGCGGTTGTCTGTCAGGTGCCGCTGATCGACATGATCCGCTACACGCAGATTGGCGCGGGTGCGTCGTGGGAAGCCGAATATGGCGATCCCGCCGATCCCAAGATGCGCGATTACATCCTCACCTATTCGCCGTATCAGAATGTCAGCGCGGAAAAGAAATATCCCCCCGTGCTGTTCGTGACGGCAACGAGCGATGACCGCGTAACCCCCGTCCACGCCCGCAAGATGGCCGCCAAAATGGAAGCGCAGGGCCACGATGTGCTGTTCTACGAGAACACCGAGGGCGGACACGCCGCCGCCGCCGATCATCGTCAGGCTGCCGAGATGTGGGCGCTGTCGTTCGTCTATCTGGCGCAGAAGCTCGGACTGAACTGAGGTCAGAACGCCGCTTCTTCCGCCTTCGCCAGATCGGGATCGCCTTCGTACCAATCTGCGCGCGACCCCCAATAAGCGTGGATGTCGGGCTTCGCACCCACCGCCTCGTCGAATGTCCCCGCGGGCACGATCACGCGCAATCCGCTGCGCGTCAGATGCGGCATCGGAGAGCCGCAGGTTTTGCAGAAGGCGGTTGCGAAACTTCGCGCGGTCGATACCCATGAAGTAGACGAGCTCGGCGACGTAA
>CAZTCU010000060.1:0-360 GCA_964612235.1 uncultured Rhizobium sp. | reverse complement strand
CAAAACTTCGCGCGGTCGGAAGGTCGTAGCGCACCACATTGTTCTCGCCCGCCGTCCAGTGGAATGCGTCCGGCTTCACCACGGCGTTGGCCGCATGCGCCGTGCCCGTGGCTTTGCGGCAGCGGGAACAATGGCAGTAGAGAAACCGGTCGAAGGGCGCGCGGACTTCATAGCGAACTGTCCCGCAAAGGCAGCTTCCGTGGACCGTCATGGGGGCTTATCCGGCTGGAATTTCCGCTTAATTCCTTAGCGTTGACTCAGGTTTCCCCCAAGCCTAAAACCCGCGCCATCCGGAAAAGCTTCAAGTTTTTCCGGTCCCCGGCCAGGCTGGGGATCGACCCCAGGCAGCGCAGGTGCGCC
>CAZTCU010000059.1:0-12170 GCA_964612235.1 uncultured Rhizobium sp. | reverse complement strand
ACCATGCTGGCGACGCGCGCGCCCAGGCGATCATTGTCGCCGTAGCGGATTTCGGTGGTGGCCACCGTGTCGTTCTCGTTGATGACGGGAACCGCGCCGAGCGCGAGCAGCGTGCGCATGGTGGCGCGTGCATTGAGATAGCGGCGGCGTTCTTCGGTATCGCCCAGCGTGAGAAGGATTTGGGCTGCGACGATGTTTTCGCCTGCGAGAATATCGGCATAGGCTTCCGCGAGACGCACCTGGCCGGCGGCAGCTGCGGCCTGACTTTCTTCAAGACGCAGCGCACCGGGCTTGAGATTGAGCGCGCGGCGTCCAAGCGCAATGGCGCCGGACGACACCAAAATCACTTCGCAGCCTTCGCGCTTGAGTGCCGCAATGTCGGCGCAAAGCGATTTCAGCCAGTCGCGACGCAGCGCGCCGGTTTCGGCATCCACCAATAATGCGGAGCCGACTTTGACGACCAGCCGCCTGCAATCTTTCAGCGGATCGCTCATGGCGTCCACGCGCGTTGCTTGGCGGGTTGGGGACGGCCCTTCTTGCGGCCTTTGACGACTTCGCGCGCAATAGCCCGCAGGATTTCGTCGACGCCTTCGCCGCTGACGCCGGAAATCAAATGGACCTTGTGGCCGCACGCTTTTTCCAGCGAGGCGCGTTTCTTGGCGAGCGCGGATTTTGGGATGGCATCGATCTTGTTGAGCGCCACGATCTCCGTCTTGTCAGTCAGGCCATGACCATAGGCTTCGAGTTCGCCGCGGATCGTCTTGTAGCTTTTTCCGATCTCGGACTGGGTGCCGTCGATCAGATGCAAGATCACGTTGCAGCGTTCGGCATGGCCCAGAAACTTGTCGCCCAGGCCTACGCCTTCATGCGCCCCCTCTATCAATCCGGGAAGATCCGCGATCACGAAATCGGTTTCGTCGATGCGAACCATGCCGAGCTGTGGTGCAAGCGTGGTGAAAGGATAATCGGCGATCTTCGGTTTGGCGCTCGATACGCGCGACAGGAACGTCGATTTGCCGGCATTGGGAAGGCCGATCAATCCGGCATCGGCGATGAGCTTGAGACGAAGGATGATGGTCTTTTCTTCGCCGGGCTGGCCGGGATTGGCGTGACGCGGAGCCTGATTGGTGGAGCTTTTGAAATGCGCGTTGCCGAAGCCGCCATTGCCGCCCTTGAGCAGCAACAGCCGATCACCTTCATTGGCGAGATCGGCGATGAGAGTTTCGCCGTCTTCTTCCAGAATCTGCGTGCCGACGGGCACGCGCATGATCGCGTCATCGCCGCCCGCACCCGTCATCTCCTTGCCCATGCCGGGCAGGCCGTTCTTGGCGCGGACGTGTTGCTGGTAGCGATAGTCGATCAGCGTGTTGAGGTTTTCGACCGCTTCGGCCCAGACATTGCCGCCCTTGCCGCCATTGCCGCCGTTCGGTCCGCCATATTCGATGAACTTTTCGCGCCGGAACGAGACGCAGCCGTTACCGCCGTTGCCGGACTGGATATAGACCTTGGCCTCGTCGAGGAATCTCATGCGGCGGACTTTCGCAGCGTCTTGCGCATGATCGGACGATGCGCGGCACGCCGCGCCACCACATCGAAACCGGCGCGCGCAAATGTCGACGCAACGCCGGTGTGGACGGTCGATGCGCCTTTCTTCTCCGCCGTATCCCACGGATAGGCTTCGAGTGCGGGCGCGCCTTGCTTCTTTGCTTCCTTTACTGCCGCAGTAATCAACGCCGAGGTGACGCCCTGTTTGCGATAGCCTTTGCGCACATAGAAGCACGACAACGACCATACGGGTTTGTCGTCGACGGGCACGAGCATGCGCGAACGATCGAGCACGGGAAGATCGCTGCGCGGCGTGAGCTGGCACCAGCCGACCGCGACATCACCTTCGAACGCAAGCAGACCCGGCGGCGGCCCGCGTTTGACGATGCGTTTGAATGCAGCCTTGTTCACCGGCCCCTGCCCTTTCACGAAACCCGTTCGCGCCATCCGCCACCACATGCACCAGCATCCGCTGCACGCGCCGTTGGGACCGAACAGGTCTTCAAACGCGGGCCACAGATCGGGCGTCAGCGGACGGATGGAAAGCGCGCTCATGCGGCCTTCTTTCTCCCGAAATTCTCCCGGTGGAGAAGCACGAGGTTGCAATAGACCGCGTGACCGCGGGCCATGCAATCGCGCGGTTCGACGCCGTTGGGCACCGCACCCAGCTTGGCCAGAACGCGCCCCGAGGCGGGGTTATCATGGAAGCGGCCGGCCCAGACGCTGGTCGCCTTCAGGTCGTGGAAGGCAAAACCCACCACGCGCTTGGCGGCTTCGGTCGCGTAGCCCTGGCCCCAATAGGGACGGCCGAGCCAGTAACCGAGTTCGAACTGACCGTCCTTCAAGGCGAGACCGATACTTCCGACATGAATCGCGCCCGCCTTGCGCACGATGGAAAAACGATACGCCGTGCCCGATGCGCGGCTCTCGGTGGACTTCTTCAGAAATTCCTCGGCATGGGCGCGCGTGAAAGGATGCGGCACGCTCGCGAGATTCTTGGCGACGTCGTAATCGCCCAGGAGGACGACCGTCGACGGGATGTCGGCCTCCTCCGGCGGGCGCAAGAGCAATCTCTCCGTTTCCAATCGGCTACACATGTTCCCTCTCCATCGCGAGGGAACAAAAAAGGGAGATGGCGGACCATCTCCCTCGCATACGATGAGCCGCCAATTGGTTGGCGGCCTATGTCTTCGGCCGCCTTATTCTGCCGCTGCCTTCGCCGCCGGCTTTTGCCACGTAAGCACCGATACGTAGGTGCGACGCTTAAAGCCCGTCTTGAAGGCAACGTTTCCGTCGCGCGTCGCGAACAGCGTGTGGTCCTTGCCCATGCCGACACCTTCGCCGGGGAAGAACTTCGTGCCGCGCTGACGCACGATCACGTTGCCGGCGCTAATCACTTCGCCGCCGAACTTCTTCACGCCGAGGCGTTGGCCTGCCGAGTCGCGTCCGTTGCGCGAGGAGCCGCCTGCTTTTTTGTGCGCCATGGTCTTCTGCCCTTAGCCGCTGATCGCGGTGATCTTGATCTTGGTGAAATGCGCGCGTCCGCCACGCTTCCTGTGCGTGTTCTTCCGGCGCTTCTTCTTGAAGGCGATGACCTTGGGGCCACGGCCGTGTTCCAGGATTTCAGCCGCCACCGAGGCGCCCTGCACGAGCGGCGCACCGGCTTTCGGGCTGTCGCCGCCGAGCAGGAGCACTTCGCCGAGCGTGAGGGTCGAGCCCACATCGCCAACGATACGGTCGATCGAAAGGACCTCGTCCTTGACGACCCTGTACTGCTTACCGCCGGTGCGGACGACCGCGAACATAGCTAAATCCTTGAACGAATGAGCATTTCCCGCAAGAGGGGCCTTGCGGGAGGCGCGCAATATACTGTGGGACTGCGCCGGGTCAAGCCATGTTGCGGAATAACGGGATCAAGATTTCCCCGACGGCAAAAATATCCTGTAACTCCCGATTACGCCAAGATAATCCGTTCGGACGGCAACGCCGACAAAATCGTTACAATTGCCGTCTCGGGGATCCGGGCCGCCGGAACCGAGGCGATAAGGGTTTACTGCTTCTTTTTATTCGGCCTTGCGCGGAATAAAGCGGCCTGCGAGGGCTGCGACCGACAATACCAGGCCGATAAAGACACACAGCCATTTGGCGTCGGTGGCGGTGCTGCCGATCATGACAGCCCGTTCGGTTACACCCTGCGTGACCCAGCCGAGTTCGGTGGCGTTCTCGATCGCGTCAAGCAGCATGCCCGCAAGCGGCACCGCACACAGGAACGACAGCAGGCGGCGCACCGTGCCGGGTTCGGGTGCGAAACGCTCGCGCGCGGCGAGCCCGCCATAGAAGAGCGCAAAACCCCAAAGCGGCATGAAGAGATAATCGAAGCCGAGATTGAAGCCCGCCAAAATCGCGCTGCGCGAGGTGCTCCATGCGACCAGGATCAGATTCACGTCATCGACGGTGGTGGCGCGCTGAAGGTCGGCAGTGCCGAAGCCGGTCGCGGATTTGAGTCTTGTATCCAGGATGGCGAGGACCGCGAAGGCCCCGATGGCGCACAGGCTGGTCCACGCCCAGCGGCGGTTCAGGCTGCGAACCGGAATCTGGAATTTCATGCTCCCCCTCCTCTTTGAGGGGCGGGAGCCTAGCGCAAGCCGGGCTTAATTGGCGATGTGGGGATTGAAGCCCTCATAGACCAGCGTCTCCCCCCGCCAGATCTCGACGGTGCGGTGGGTGATGCCAGGCAGGGACGTTGCCAGATCCTTGGCGTCGTCATCGGATGCGCATTGCGCGATCATCAGGCAAGCCAGAGTTTTCTGGCGGTTGAGGTAGTGTATTTGGTAGCTCGACATAGCAAGCTCCCCGTTTGAGTCAGGCGGGAGCACATCATCCGTCTCCCAGCCGCCAACGCCCTTCGAACTTCGTCAGCGATGCAAAAATCCTGCCCCTCTTTTGACCTGCTGTCGAGCTTTATTCAAAAGTTCCCGAATGAATCTTTGTCGAGTATCGAACGTTCGTTGCTTCTAACAATGTCAACAAGCATTTGTTGGTCTTGAGTATCGATGCGCAAGCTTCTGAATACCATCTACAATTTCCATTGGGTCACGCGAGGCGAAATCGCGCGCTCGGCGCAGGCGCATTTTCGCGGCCTTTCGGTGATGTTGGCGTCACAGAAAATTCGCGGCCTCGTCAATCTGCGCGGACACAATCCCGATTACGGCTGGTGGCGCTACGAAACGCGCATCTGCGAAAAGCTGGGCGTGGCTCATTTCGACGCCATGCTGGATTCCCGCAAATTGCCGACGCGCGCGATGCTGACAGATTTGTTCGCGGCGTTCGACAAGACGCCGCGTCCGTTTCTCGTCAAATGTTCGGGCGGACAGGATCGTTCGAGTTTTGCGGCCGCGCTTTATCTGATCCACACGCGCGGCTGGCGCGCGCGCGCGGAAGCGGAACGGCAATTCGCACGCTGGCCGTATTTGCATTTTCCCAAGGCGCATCAGCGCTGGCTCAAACCGTTCATAGGGTACGCCGAGGGTGAAGCGAATGGAGCGGACATCGCAAAATGGGTGCGCGAAAATTACGACCCGCATCATTTCGCGCAATGGCTGGATGCGAACGGCTATGAAGGCACCTACAAGGAAGTGTTTGCGAAGCCGCAAGCCAGCCGCTGGCAATGGTGAAGCTGGAAATCGCGCCGGGTGTTGCGCTGTGGCGGGAGAAGCTCGATCGCACAGCGCAGGAAACGCTGCTGGAAGAGGTTTTCGCGCGCGTGAAAAAAGCGCCACTCTATCGGCCCACGATGCCCAAGAGTGGTGCACCGTTCTCGGTCGACGAAACCAATTTCGGTCCGCTCGGCTGGGTTTCGGATCGCGAAGGCTATCGTTATGCGAAAACCCATCCGGTGACGGGTGAACCCTGGCCCGATATTCCGCCTGTGCTGCTTGCGCTTTGGGACGAGGTGGCCGGCTATCCGAAGCCGCCGGAATGTTGTCTGGTCAATCTCTATCGCGCCGGCGCGAAGATGGGATTGCATCAGGATCGCGACGAGCAGGCGCGCGATGCGCCGGTGCTTTCGATTTCGCTCGGAGACGCCGCACTGTTCCGTATCGGCGGCGAAACGCGCAAAGGGCCGACCGCCAGCGTCAAGCTTTCATCGGGTGACGTGCTGACCTTCGGCGGCGCGGCGCGCATGGCCTATCACGGCATCGACAAGGTGATCGCCGGAAGCTCGACATTGGTGCCGGGCGGCGGACGGATCAATCTGACGTTGCGGCGGGTGAATTAGAACTCCGCATGCGCCGCCAACACGGCGAACATCCCTCTCGCGTGCGTCAAACTTATTGCAGGGGGCTGGGCTTCCGACGCCGCGATGGACAAAAAAACGCCCGGCCAGGGGGGCTGACCGGGCGTATGCGCTTTTTACGCGCTGGATGCCGGGAGGGGATGACCGACATCCGGTGAAAGACGTTCACCCGGCGTGCGAGCGGGGGGGCAGTGCCTGCCGGACGAGCCGTCCTTCACGGTTAAACCTATGCATCTATGCAACAGGTTTCAACTAATTTTTTGCGGTTCCCGGAATCTGTCTCAAATATAGTGACAGTTGTAAATTTGTTACTTCAGAGGTTGAGGCGACTCGCCAGCCCGGCGCGCCAAGCCTGCGCCAAAGTGGGGGTATCGTGTACCCTCCGGCGGACCTCCTGCGAGATGCGCGGGTGATACATGGCGCGAAACGCCTCGCCCACGCTGGGATTTCCCGACGCAACCGACATTCGTGTCATCAGGCTGCCGGCGGCGGGCGCCCGGCCTTCTTCGATCACGCGAAGATACCAGCCGCAGCGTGCCGAAATCGTCATCAACTGTGGCGCATCGGCCCGCGCCGTATGGATGGCCAATTTGTAACAAGGTCCACGCGGCTGGCTGACTTCGAGCACGGCATCTCCCCAACGGAAACGGTCGCCGATGTGAAGATCGTCTTCGCTGGCGCCGACCAGCGTGAGATTCTCGCCGAATGTGGCGGGCACGGTTTCGAATCCCTTCGTCTGCCACCATGGCCAATGATCGACCGGATAGGCGTAGACCGCCTTGTCCGGCCCGCCATGCACGGTGAGATCGGCCTGGGCGTCGCCTTCGATATTGATGCGCCCGACAAACACGCTGTCCGTTTCGACGGGTATCTTGCCGATGCCGGATTCGATCACCTGTTCGTCCACGCGCGCGATGATGCGGGGCCGCGCGACATTCACCGAGACGATGCGCAAATCCATCTCACATCTTTCCGAAGTCGCGTGCGGTCTGGTCGATTGCGTCTTTCGCCTTGGCGATCATCTCGTCCACTTCCTTTTCGGTGACGATGAAGGGCGGACTCAAGACCATCGTATCGCGGATCGCGCGCATGACGAGGCCGTTCGCAAAGCAATAGTTGCGGCAACGGGTGCCGACTTCGGCGTCGCGCGGGAAGAAGCTGCGTTTCGGTTTCTCCGGCACGAGCTCGATCGCGGCCAGCAGACCGATGCCGCGCACCTCGCCCACCAGCGGATGATCGTCAAAGGTTTCGTGCAGCCGGCGCTGCAGATAGGGGCCGATCACGGTCTTCACGCGCGGGATCAGGTTCTGCTTTTCCAGCACTTCGAGATTGCGCAAGGCAACCGCGGACGCAACCGGATGGCCGGAATAGGTGTAGCCATGGACGAGTTCTTCATCCGCCGTGGCGATGGCATCGCCCATGCGGGGCCCGAGCGAAATCGCAGAGATCGGCTGGTAGCCCGACGACAGGCCTTTCGCCATGGTCATGATGTCGGGGGCGATATTGTAGGTGTGTGCGCCGAACCATTCGCCGGTGCGGCCGAAGCCGGTGATGACTTCGTCGAGATGCAGCAGCACGTCATATTGCTTGCAGATGCGCTGGACTTCCGGCCAATAGGTTTTGGGCGGGAAGATCACGCCGCCTGCGCCCTGGACCGGTTCGGCGGAAAACGATGCGACGTTTTCAGGACCGAGTTCGAGGATGCGTTCTTCGAGTTTCTTCGCGATGAGGACGCCGAATTCGTCCGGACCGATATCGCCGTAACCCGCCGCTTCGGCGCCGAACCAATAAGGCGCGGGCACCTTGGCGAAACCCGGCAATGGCAGATCCCATTGCGGATGCATCGGCGTGAGACCCGACAGCGAGGCAGCCGCAAACGTGACACCGTGATAGGCGTAATCGCGCGAAAGATGGATTTTCTTTCCCGGCTTGCGCTGCAAATTCCAGTAGTACCGGATCAGTTTCAGCGCGGTGTCGTTGGCTTCCGACCCGGAATTGGCGAACAGCACGCGGCCATGGCCTTGCGGCAGGATCGTGGCCAACTTGGCGGCCAGTTCGATGGTGTAAGGGTTCGAGGTTTTGAAAAAGTGATTGTAATAGGGAAGGCGCCGCAGCGCCTCGCACCCCGCTTCGGCAAGCTCGCCGTTGCCGTAACCCACCTGCACGCACCACAGGCCCGCCATGCCATCGATCAGGCGTTTGCCTTCGGAATCCCAGAGATAGACGCCATCGGCCCTGGTGATGACGCGCACGCCTTCGGCAGCAAGCGCGGAAGTTTGCGTGAAGGGATGGATGTGGTGGGCGGCGTCCAGGGTTTGCCAGTGCCTGGTGAGATTGTGGGTGGTGTCGGTCATGTTGGTGCTCTCGCGAAGTGGGAAAACGAAATCATGCGTTCGCGAGAACGGCTATGGGTTGTAACCGATCCGGGCGCAGAGGATGAGCAGGGCGCGTTTGCGCGTCATGCGGGGGTTATATCAAACGCGAGGGTTCAAATCCAACGGCGCACCTTCCCGGTATAGGCGTCGAAGGCGTCGCCATATTGGCGGCGCATCTTGGCTTCTTCGAACGGGATATGGATTTGGTTACAAAGGATAAACATTAAAACCGGAACCGCGAACATCGGCAGCGAGCCCACCCAGAAGGCGATGCCGAGCGTGAAGATCGCGATGCCCAGATACATCGGATTGCGGGTGACGGCGAACGCGCCGCGCGTGACGAGTTTGGAGTTCTTTTCCGATGTCGGATTGATTTCGGTCTTTTCGGCGAAAAAGATCATCCGGCCCCATAGCGCAATCGCAAAGCCGATGACGACCAGCGCGATGCCGAGCGGCACGACCGTCAAGTCGAGAACGGATTTCCAGGAATAGATCGCGCTGGCCGCGCCTGCGAGCGCGAGGAACAGGAACATCCAGATCGGCGGAGGCAATTTGACCATCTCACCCTCCCGTGTGGGCGCGGAGACTGTACGCCGTTTTGGCTGTCGCCGGTATGCGAACCGGGCGGGCCTGCTAATGCGATTTGGGCGAGCCGGTTTCGATGAACTGCTTCAGGCGGAACATCTGTTCGGCAAGCATCATGTCGGCGAGGCCCGGCCATTTGCCGAAGCCGCCCTTCATATAGCCGCCGACCGAATTGTCGAGCATCAGGTCGGTGCCGTTGCCCGCCGCCTTCAAAGTGAAGGTGAGCGCGCTGTCGACGCCATGACCCTGGAAGGGGCCAAGCGGGCCGCGCAGGCGCAAGGTCTTGCCGGGCTCGGCATCGACGATGGTGGCGTGCTGCACCGAGCCGTCCGGCCAGCTTTCGCAGAAACATCCGCCGCCGCGCGCTTCCATCCTGAGATTGGCGGCGTTCCCGGAGAAGGTGTGATCGGAATTCCACCATTTCGCGGGCACGATCAGGGCTGCGTAAACCGCATCGGGCGGGGCTGCGATATGCACCGTCTGCTCGATCTGGAATCCATTCGGCGTGCTCTCGGTCACAGCGGCGTTCGCCGGCAAGCCGAGAAGCAGCACCGTTGCGGCGCACAATATCCCACGCATCAGTCCCTCCCCAAGGACGCATCCGTGCGGGCACTATAAGCTGTTCGGGAGCGTTTCGTCATCGGCGCCGTTCACGCGCGGATAGCGTGTGTCAGCCCCAGCTCTCGCGCATTCCCTGACGGCGGGCGACGAGACCGGATGCGGGCGGGGGCGGCAGGTCGCTCATCGGCGCACCCAGAAATGCGCCCTGTCCCATGTCGAAGCCGATGTCGCGGGCGCGGTCGAAGGTCTGCTTGTCGGTGACATGTTCGGCGATGGTTTCGATGTTCAGCTCGCCGCAGAGCTTGAGGATGGATTTGAGCAAAGCGTCGTCGCGTGCGGATTTTCCGATCTCCTTCACCAGCGAGCCGTCGATCTTCACAAAATCGACACCGAACGCATGGAGATACTGAAACGAAGCGGCGCCCGCACCGAAGTCATCCAGCCCCACGCGGTAGCCCATATCGCGCAAGCCCTGGAGCGCCTTGTTGGCGGCTTCGAGATCGGAGATTTCTGCTGTCTCCGTCACTTCGATCAGCACACGCTTGGCGAGCATGCGCTTCTTCGCGAGGAACCCCGCGACCAATGCAAAACTCGACGGCGTGGAAATCGTGTGGCCGGAAAGATTGAGCGCGATGGACGCGCCGTGGACGCCTTCGCGTTCGATCGCCGAGACCACCTTGATGGCAGCAGCCGCATCGAAGGCATCGGCGATACCGAGCGCCTCGACGAACTGGATGGTTTCGCCCGTGTTCTGGTTCTGCGCGAAACGCGCGAGAGCTTCGTAGTGGGACGTCTCCCCGTTCGCGAGTTTCACGATGGGCTGGAAGGCGAGATCGAACGATCCTTCCGCCACCGTTTCGGTGAGCTTGAGCGCGCGCGCTTCCGTCTCGCGCACCATGCCTTCAAAAGCTATGCCCAGATCGGCGGGGAGCTTTTCGCCCGGGCGACGTTTGGAAAGACGTTCGGTGACGTACCGCAAGGCGAGCATGCGCTGATCGGGACTCAAGCCTTGCGCCTTCAACGAGACGAGCGTTTCTTCGACGGGGAGCGAGCCAAGGCCGCCCTGCTCCAGCGCTTCGCGCACGGCATGGCCGAGCCTGTCGCGCACGCCCACATTCGAGATGGCACCGAACGCCGTGTCGGACAGCCGGCCCGAGACTTTCGCGCCCAGTTCCTTGATCGCCGAACCGATGCTGCTGAACAACAAGGCTGCTTCGCCTTCCGGTAGACGCGCAACGGCATCGGAAAGGCCTGGCACGTCGACGACCGACAGCGTGTCGCTCGGCTGTGCGACTTTTCCCGCCCCCGCAATGAAGGCGTCGCGATCGGCAAGGCCCGTCTTCGTGTCCTTGCCGTCACCGCCAAACGACGTCTTTGCGCCGGGCTTCGACAGGGTGCAGGAGATGTTGTCGCCATTGAGCGGCAGATGACAGAGCGACAATACCGCTTCGGTGCCGCCCGCGAGTTTCAGCCTCAATGGACCGGCGCGACCGCCATGGCCAAGACCTTTCACATAGGTCGTGAATTTGCGCGCGGCGTCGCTCTCGAACAATCTGTCTGCCCGGTGCCCGACGAGTTTGGCCTCGCGCGTGAATTCGCTCGCAGCGCCTGTCGCGAAAACAATCGTGCCTTTCTCATCGACCTCGAACAGGAGGTCGGCGTTGGCGAACGCAAAACCAAGCAGGCGTGCAGGATTGACCACGATCATTCCCCCAGGGGAAGGAGCCTGCCAAATCCGGCTTAGGGAATTGTTAAGCGCGGGTGCTTTCGCGAATGGCCGCGCCGAATGCGCCGAAAAGGGCGCGGGACACGGGGTTGTCGCGCCACTTCCATTCCGGGTGCCATTGCACGGCGAGCAGGAACCCGCGCGCGCCGGGCATGGAAACGGCCTCGACGAGGCCATCTGGAGCGGTGGCTTCGGCGAACAACGACGGCGCGAGCCTGTCGATGCCCTGGCTGTGCAGCGAGTTCACGCGAAAGGTCTTTTCCGCGAGCAGCTTCGACAGCAGGCCGCCGTCGCCGACGCGGACATCGTGGGCGGGACCATATTGCACATCGAGTTCGGTCTTCTTGTCTTCGCGATGATCCATGCGGCCGGGCACTTCCTGCACATGCTGGTACAGCGTGCCGCCCATCACGACATTCAGTTCCTGAAAGCCGCGGCAGACGCAGAAGGTGGGGACGCCTTTTTCGATGGCTGTCTTCAGAAGCGGAAGAGCCGTGTCATCGCGCTTTTCGTCGAGCCAGGTGCCTTCGCGCGGGGCTTCTCCGTTATAGCGCGCGGGCGCGACGTTCGACGGCGAGCCTGTAAAGAAAAGGCCATCGACGGCGGAAAGGATTTCCGCGGGCGGGATCGCAGGATCGAGGGACGGGATGAGCAGCGGCAAGGTCTGCGCGCCGTCGCGCACGGCGGTGATGTATTTCTCGCCCACCGCATGAAAGGGATGCGGGCCGATCATGCGGTGATCGCAGACGATACCGACGACGGGAACCGCCGCGCTCATGGCTTCTTCGCTTCGACGTATTGGAACAGCCTGTCGGGCAAATCGCTTACCGGATGCACGTCGCGCAGGGCGACAGTGGTGGAAAGGCCCTGATCGTCGATCACCGTCCATTGCCGCAATTCGACAGGCGCGCTCGCAAACACCAGGGTGACGTTGCTTTGCTTGCGGTTGTTGCTGGAGCGCGCGTCCACGATGATCGAATCCCCTTCGCGATGGAGACCCAGGATCGAACGGTTCTGCTTGAGGCTGATGTCGTCTTTCAGGATCAGCTGCAGCGGCGTTCCGGCGAGCGGATAGCGATCT
>CAZTCU010000058.1:0-12215 GCA_964612235.1 uncultured Rhizobium sp. | reverse complement strand
TACGACGAGATGGTGTTCCGCGCGATGGTGCGCGACAACGCGCGTTTCTACGATCCGCTGGGACTGCAATCGGAAGGCAATTTCGTCGACTTTCAGGTGGGCGCCAACGACTATCTCTATGGCACGCGGTTCTTCAGCTATCTGGCGCTCACCTATTCGCCGGAGAAAGTCATCGAATGGCTGAAGCGCGGCAAGAACAGCGACCGGTATTATTCCACGCAATTCCAGCGCGTGTTCGGCAAATCGCTGGACGATGCGTGGCAGGACTGGATCGCGTGGGAACACGATTTCCAGCGCGCCAATCTCAAACAGGTGCAGCAATATCCCACGACGCCGATGAAGCGGCTTTCCAAAGGCGCGCTCGGTTCGGTGTCGCGCACGTTCTATGATCCCAAAACCGACAGCCTCGTCGGCGGCTTCTGGTATCCCGGCGCGTTTGCGCATATCGGCACGTTGTCGCTCAAGAGCGGAGAGGAACGCCGGCTTGAGAACATCAAGGGACCGGAGCTTTACAAGGTTGCGTCGGTCGCGTTCGACCGCGACAGCAACACCATCTTCTACACGACCGACAACAACGCCCAGCGCGACCTGATGGAGATGAATCTCTCCACAGGCGAAACAAAGATGCTGATCGAGGACGGGCGTGTCGGCGATCTTGTCGTCAATCCCGTCGATCACACGCTTTGGGGCATTCGCCATCTGAACGGTCTCGATACGCTCGTTCGCCTGAGCGCCGACCGCAAGATCTGGAACCAGATCATCACCTTCAAATACGGCCACAGCCTGTTCGATCTCGACATCTCGCCGGACGGAACGCTGCTCGCGGCATCGGTCGGCGAAATCAACGGCGATCAGAGGATCGGCGTCTATCGCATTTCGGATTTGCTCAACGGCACGCTTGAAGAAGTGTCGTCGCTGAAACTGGAAGGCTCCGTGCCCGAAGGCGGCGCCTTTTCGCCGGACGGAAAATATCTCTACGCCACCGCTTATTACACCGGCGTCTCCAACGTCTATCGCCTGGACCTGGCGACCGGGAAAGTCGATGCCGTGAGCAACGCCGTGACCGGTTTCTTCCGGCCCATTCCGATGCGGGACGGTTCGCTCATAGTCTACGAATTCACGGGACAGGGCTTCGCGCCGGTGCGGATCGATCCCAAACCGCTGGACGATCTCGGCACCATCAAATTCCTCGGCACGGAAGTCGCCGACACCCATCCCATCGTGAAAAGCTGGGCTGTGGGATCGCCGTCGAAGATTCCGATCGACTCCATGATCACGGGGCGCGGCGAATATCTGCCGATGAACGAGATGGGCTTGAGCGCGACCTACCCCATCGTCGCCGGATACAAGAGCCATCCCGCGCTCGGCTGGTATGTGCTGTTCGAAGATCCGATGCAGTACGACCAGCTTTCGGCCAACGTTTCCTATTCCCCCGCCGGCGATCTGAAATCCGGCGAGGCCTTCCACGCCGATGTTTCGTTCCACACGCTTTATTGGCACGTCACCTACAAGCACAACGGTTCGGATTTCTACGACCTGTTCGGGCCGGTGGAGCGCAGCCGCAAGGGCGACGCACTTCTGGGCGGCTACAAGGACATCCTCATCTACGATCCGCCGCGCCAGCTTTCCTTCAGCGCCGATGTCGGCCTTTATTCCGGTCTCGACACGCTGCCGGGCGAACAGAACGTGCGCGCAGCCGCGGGAAGCCTTGCCTCCACCGAGATCGCTTTGGAATACACAAATCTCGCGGGCTCGCTCGGTTCGGTCGATCACGAGGAGGGTTATCAGACGAGCCTTTCGTTCCTCGGCGACTATTCGCGCGCCGAATTCTTCCCCAAGGTTCTCGCCACCTTCGACTTCGGTTTCATGCTGCCGTGGAAGCATTCCTCGGCCTGGCTCTATACGGCGGCGGGAACCGGAAGCGGCGACCGGCAGAGCGCGCTGCGCGATTTCTATTTCGGCTCGTTCGGCAACAACTATGTCGACGACCGCGCGGTGAAACGCTATCGCGAATATGAAAGCTTCCCCGGCTTCGACATCGACGCCCTGAGCGCGCGCACTTTCATACGCTCGGTGGCCGAATGGAATTTGCCGCCCATCCGCTTCGCCGACGTGGGTTCGCCCGCTCTCTATCTCAGTTCGGCCCGGCCCGCCGTTTTCGCGGGCGTCCTGGCGTCCAATCTGGGCTCGGGCGACCGGCGCACCTCGGAAACCGTGGGCGCACAGCTCGACTTCAATTTCTCGGTGGCGGTGCGTCTGCCGATGACTTTCTCGATCGGCTATGCGAAAGGCTTTGGCGGCGGAGAATCCCGCCATGAAATCCTGGCCTCGTTGAAGATCCTGTAGCCGCTCGATGACCGCGCATTTGTTGCTGGAAGCCCCTATCGCGCTTGTGCCCGTTCTGGCGCTGTTCGGCACGCTGCTCTATCTCGATAGTTACAGTCTCGTAAGCTTCCGCGAAGTCCTGCTCACGATCACGGCGGGCGCGCTGCTGTGCCTGGCAAGTCTCGAAATCAACGCGCTTGTGATGGATGCGCTGCACCTCGATTTCACCCACTACAGCCATTTCGTTGCGCCCATCGTGGAAGAAAGCCTCAAGGCGCTCATCCTCATCTACCTGTTCGCGCGCAACCGCATCGGGTTCATGATCGACGCAGCCATCATGGGCTTCGCCGTCGGCGCGGGGTTTGCGGTGGTCGAGAACATCTATCTGCTTTATGCCTTTCCGCAGGCAAGTCTGGGCGTCTGGATCATCCGCGGCTTCGGCACCGCCATCATGCACAGCGGCGCGACCGCGCTTTTCGCCATGATCACGCAGGCGCTCATCGAGCGCCATGTGAGGCCCATCGCCATCGCTTACATTCCCGCGCTCATTGCCGCCGCGTTGCTCCATGCGGTGTTCAACCTGCTGGGCGCATCGCCGTTGCTCGCAACCGCCTTCCTGTTGATCGCCTGCCCGCTTTCGCTTTTCTTCATGTTCACAAAAAGCGAACACGCGGTGCATGAATGGCTGCTTTCGGACTATGAAAGCCACCAGCACCTCCTGGAAAAGATCAAGAACGGCGAATTCGCCAATGACGAAGCCGGAAAACTGTTCCTTTCGCTCGCGGGAAAGTTCGGCGCGGAAAAACTCAGGGACATGTTCTCCTACATGCAGATCCACACCGAGCTTGTGTTGCGGGCCGAGAAGATGTCGCTGGCGCGCGAAACGGACGAGCGCGTCGAGGTCTCGGCCGAGGACGCGAAGCGTTACGGCCAGATGCTCGAACTCGAACGCCGCATCGGACGCACGGGGTTGATGACGATCCGGCGGCACCTGCATTTCAGCCGCCGGGAGCTTTGGGAATTGAACGAGTTGCGGGGCGAGTTGTGGCGGGTGTGATCGACTTGCTTCTTTAGGGAACTCGTTGTGCTAATATCTAATTCGTACCGCGCGGCCGCAAACCGGTGCCGCCCGGAAACTGGGTGGGGAACGCCGTGGCGATGATCTTGGTGTCGATGCTGATCTTCCAGATCAAGCATTTCCTGTGCGACTTCGCCCTGCAGAGTTCAAACCAGATCCGCAACAAGGGCGTCTATCTGCATCCCGCCGGGCTCACTCATGCGGGCCTGCACGCGCTCGGCTCGGTGCCCGCGATGCTGGTTCTCACGCGCTCGCCGCTGCCGGTGATCGTGCTGCCGCTGCTGGAATTCGCTTTCCACTATCATACCGACTGGGGAAAGGTGAGATTGGACAGCCATTTGCGGCTAAACGATACGAATACGCTCTACTGGATCATCTTCGGCGGCGACCAGTTGATCCATCAACTGACCTATATCGCCATGATCGCGGCGGCGATCTATCTGTTCTGACTATCGGCTGGCCTGGCCTTCGGGCTGACGGGCGCGAAACGCGCGCGAGAAGAACGACATCATCTTGGCAAGGATGTCGCTTTCGACTTCCTCCACGTCCTCTTTACGATTTGCCGCCGCCGCGTTCACCATCTGGCGTTGCGCCAGCACGCGGCTGAATTGTTCGAACAGATTCGGCGAGGCCTTGAGAAGGTTCTCGATCGCCTGCTTGTCGACCTCAAGAATGCGCAGCCGCGTGAGCGCGGTGACCGTCGCGGTGCGGGGTGCGCCCGTCATCAGCGACATCTCGCCCACCACATCGCCGGCCGCACTGACTGCCACTTCGCGCGCGCCGGCCGGCGTGTCGATGGTCACACTGACCGCGCCTTCGAGAAGAATATACATCGCCGCTGCGGGATCGCCCTGCTGCATCAACACCGTGCCCGGCGCCATTTCCAGTCTTCTGCAGCACGCGGCCAATGTCTCGCGCTGTTCTTCGTCCAATGTGGTGCGGAAGAGATCGGCATGCGAAAGCGCATCGCGCACCTCGCCTTCGCCCAGAACGGCGGCCACATCCGGCGGCGGCGTCATTTCGATCTGCGTTACCGGCATCGGCAATTCGTTCTGCAACAGCACTTTCTGAAGCGCCAGAAGCATGATCGACTTCGCCGGCGTGGCCATGATGAGATCCGGGAAATACCAGAACCGCACCGTGTAAATTCCGGAATCGGAATTGATCCGCGTCAGCAACACTTCCGGCGCGGGCTCCCGCGACAGGCCGTTCGCGCGCGCAGCCTTGAACGCTTCGCCGCGCAGCATGTCCACCACGCGCTCTGCTGGCACGCGGATGTCGACACCCATTTGAACCTCAAGCTGTTTGGCGCCGCGCGGACGGCTGTGGTTCAGCACGGGATTGGAGGTGAAAATGTGGTTCGGGACGCTGGCGCGCGAGCCGTCTTCCATGGTGAGGAAGGCGCTGCGCCAGCTCAAACCGCTCACACGACCTATGATGTCGGGCTGATCGGGTATCTGGATGGTGATCCAGTCGCCGATCCGGCAGGTGTCCTCGTAGTTCATCGCCAGGCCCGAGAACACGTCCTGGATATCGGGCTGCAACGCGACGCCGATGGCCGCGGCCACGCCGATGCTTGTCGCGGCGATGCCGGTCAGCGTGAGGCCTTCCTGCCACCACAAACCGATGGCGACGCTCATCGCGACGATGAGGATCGTCACCAGGTCCTGCAGCAGGCGGGGCGTTTCGCGGCCGCGGCGGCGCTTGACGTGGCCTTCCCAATAGAAGCGCCGTCCCAAACGGTCGATGAACACCGCGATGCAAATGATCAGCGCGATGGTGACGAAGCGTTCGATACGGTCGACATGCTCCGGCGAATAATGCCGGATCAGCGGCTCACCGAAAACCCGCACCATCAACAACAGGAACGTGACGATGGATGTAACGACCATTATTTCTCCGTCATCACGAGATCGACGCCCCGCAACCCCTCGCGCAGGCGGCGCAGGTGGAAGCGCACGCACGGGTCACCCGGCGATTCCTGATCCAACTCGCCGAACAGCGCAAGCGCCTCGTCCGGCGTCTCGCGCAATTTGCCGAAAGCGGCGTGGTAGCGTTCCAGCCTGAGGGCCGTCACCGCGCCCTCGCGCAGGGGCTCCCATACTTCGACCGGCAGCCCCTTGCCCTTCAGCACCACTGAGGCGATGGGCCGGAAAGCGAGGCCGCGGCAGAGCGCCTTGGTGTCGCCGCTGACGCAGACCCGCGTGCCAAGCTGCTTGTTGAGCCCCTCAAGCCGCGCCGCCACGTTCACCGCGTCGCCCTGCGCCGTATAGTTGAAGCGCGACGAGGAGCCGAAATTCCCGATGATGGCAGTACCCGTGTGAACGCCCACCCGCGTGATGCCGAGATCGATGCCTTCGGCATTGCGCTTCTTGCGAAAATCCTCGCAGAACGCATCGATATCCATCGCGCAGCGCACAGCATGTTCGGCATGATCTGGAAGATCGACCGGCGCGTTGAAAATGGCGAACACCGCATCGCCGATGAATTTGTCGACCATGCCGCCGTGACGCAGTACGACGGAGGTGACGCCCTCGAAATAGCCGTTCAGCAGCGGCGCCAGTTCTTTCGAATCCACCTTCTCCGCCATGGTCGTGAAATTGGCGACGTCGGTGAAGAGATACGTCATCTCGCGCCGCTCGCCCTCCAGCGACATGCGCGAGGGATCGGCGATGAGGGCTTCCACCACCTTGGGCGAGACATAGCGCGAGAACGCGCCTTGGATGAATTGCCGCTCCTTGCGCGCATCGCGTCCGCTCAGCGAATCCATGATCGAGAAGCTTGCAACCATCGCAACCGACGGTGCGAGCAGGCCGATGATGGTATTGGCGTAAACGCACAACATTGCCCCGCCAACCCAGAAGGCAGCCAATATGAAAAGCAGCGCAGCGATCCGAAGCACCAGATTGAACGTCAGGAGGCCCAACACCGCGCCAAAAGCGGATAGCAACAGCGCAATCGCAATATTCGCGCCCCAGCCCGTATAGGGTGAGAGCTGCGGATGCAGAAGCGTGGCCACGCTATAAGCGTGAATTGCGATGCCCGCGAGTGTTCCTTTGTCGGAAACGGAGGTAAACGGCGTGCGGTGCCTGTCAACCAGACTCTCATCCGAACCGACAAGCACGATCTTGTTGGTGAAAAGTTGCGGCGGAAAGAACTCGACCGCTTGCGCCTCGAACTCCGGAAAGGCGGACTTCTCGCCCGCGGGTGGGCGCGTCCAGACGATGGGTCGGGATACCGCTTCCGTCTTCACACCCGCATAGGCGGCGAGTGCCCTGTCAAATCCCACAATGTAACGGCCTGTGGCATCTTTCTCGCCGGGAAAAACGAGCCGGGCCGTGCCGTGCTGGTCTTTGGCGACATTGGCCATCGCGCGGCGCGAAACCGGCACATAGCTGCGCAGATAGGAAAGCTGCTCCGGCGTTACGATCGACGGATTGTCCGTGTAAGCGACCACCAGCGGCACCGGCAGGTTGGCAAGCGTCGCCTTGAGTTCGGCATCTTTGGCGGGTTCGGTCGGCTGGTCGAACAGAAAATCGAGGCCTATCGCTTTGGGTTTTCCTTTCGCGACCTTGTTCAGAACCTTGCTCAGGAACGCGCGATCCAGCGGCGAGCGGTATTGAAACTGCCGCAATGTGTTTTCATTGACCGCAAGGATGACGATATCTTCGTAGATCGGCTGTGGCGGTAGGAGCCGCGAGATTTCCCAATCCTTTATGACGTTGTCGAGGCTGGTCAGCACGTCGATCCGGTCGACCGCCGCAAACGAAATCACGGCCGACAGAACGGCTACCGCCGAAAGCGTGAGGACAGACAGAAATCTTTTGCCGCGCGCGGCTTTGTTCGCGCGCGGCGTGACGGCAACATTCATCCGCGATTACGCAGCAACGCCTCGGCCTGACGGTCGCAGCCCTTCTGGATCATCCAAGCCGCGCGCATCTGATCGTTGGTGAGCGTGGCCGGAACGGTTGCGATGGCGATCGCCGATTCCGAACCGTTCAGCGCGATGAAATAGGACGCATCGCCATGCACGCCGATATCTTCCTTGAGTTTCAGATCGGCCTTGCCTGCAGGCCATTTCGTTTCGGCCTTCCAGCTGCGGTCGGTCGGCGTAATCACCACATCGAGCGCCGATTTATCGTCGGGCCGCCACAAGACGGGCGCCGCGTTCTGCATCAGGCATGCATTGCCCGGTGCGCTGGCGTCGATCACCCAGGGCTGCGGAAGATCGGGTCTTGGCGCCGTGCTGCGCGTCGTACCGATTTCGGAGGTGCGTGCTTTGCGCTCCGTCAGAAGGCCGCTGAACGCGGCAGCCAGTTCCACACCGTGCTCGGCGGCGGGCGCCCGGTGATAAGGCCCGTCGAGTTTGAGCGTCTGGCCGGTGCTGGAGATCAGAACCAGATGCTGGCCCTGCTTCAGGTCGATGGTCTTCGAGGAATCGATGACGGTGCCCGCCGAAATGGCGATGCCGCGCGCCTCCGCGACCACATATTGCGCCGCGTTGGCCCCGGCAAACGGCACCAGAACAAACAGAATGCCAAGAATTGTCCGATTGAGTTTCATGGTTGCCCCGCGCTGCTGATTTGCGTGCCGGAACCATACTGCCCGGCACTCTCGTCGTCTCCAATGATGGTGAAGGCCGCCCAATAGAATGGGTGCGCCGTCTTCGGCTGTGCGGCCAAGGCGAGTTGGGATTGCCGCAAACCTTGCGCCAAGCCTCGGGCGCGATTGGCGGAATCGAACAGGCCGGTCATCAGGGTCTCGGTCGCGGCGGACGGCACTTCCCAATGGCTGGCCAGAACCGAATGGGCCCCCGCCGCGAAGAACGCGTCCGACAGGCCCTGAAGTGCGCTGCCGCCCAGAACCTCGCCCGACTCCGCCGTGTTGCAGGCGGACAGCACCACGAGGTCCGCGTTCAGCTTGAGCTGTGCGATTTCGCTCGCCTGCAACATGCCGTCGCTCGCGGTCGAAGCCGCGTTTTGCGTCGGCGGCGACAGCGCCAGCGCGGGCTCGCTTTCGCAATGAAGTTCGCCCGGAAGAATGCCGTGGGTCGCAAAATATATGACAGAGAACTGATCGAGCGGCTGCGCCCGCAGGTCCGCTTCCGTCGCCTGCGCGCCCAAAAGGATGTCGGCGTTCTGCCCGCCCAGCCGCGCCCCCACCGTGCGGACTTCATGCGCGGTGTCGGGAAGCGGCGGCAAGGCGCGCAACAGATCGGGCGACACGGGGCCCGTATCGCGGCAGGCGGCCGTCAGATCGGACAGAACTTTCGCGCCTGCCGGTCCATTCGGGCCCTGAAATTCCGGCGCGCCGAGACCGAGGAACGGGCGCGGCGCAGCCCCGCGATGCGCGTTCGCTGTGCTCAACGTCAGAAAAGCGCGCGGCGACGGCACATTGCTCAACGCATAGCGCCTCACCAGCCAGGCCGCGCTTCGATAATCTTGTCCGGTCGGCTGTTCCGTCACCAGAAGCGCGAGTGGGAGGCTCGTCAGCGCGCCTGTCGGCACGATCACCAGATGATCGATACCGTTCAGCCGGTCGCCAAGCGGCGCCAGGAGCGATTGATAAAGTCCGTAAGCGTTCTTCAGGCTGAATTCCGGCAGGATTCCCGCCGCAGGCACCAGCGCTTTGCGAAGATCGGCAACGTCTTCCGCCAGTTCCCGGCTTCCGATGGAAAGCGGCACGGCATCGAAACCCTGCGCACGGACGAGCAGCGCATATCCCGAATTCTGCCCGAAGACGAAAGAGATCAACGCTTCGTTGGCGCCCAGTTGCTTCTGTACCGCGCCGAGATCGGCGGCGCCGGGATTGGCGAGCTCGGCATATTGCGGAAAACTCTGCTTCACCCTGGCCATCAGGCTTTCGGCTTCCGCCGACGCCTTTTTCGCTGCGTCGTCCAACGTGCGCTCGCGTTCGCCGCTGCGCTCGTCGTCTGCCTTTGCATATTCCGCCGCAAGCTGCATGCGCGCGAGATCGCGATTGTGCTCCGCCTGTTGCGCCTGCGCGATCAGCGCGGAAAGCGCATCGTTGCCCGCAGCCCGGCGCGCGGCGACTTTTGCGATGGTGCGGTCGGCCACGCTGGAATTCACAAGCTGGCTGGCGGCGAAGATTCTCGCGTCGCGCGTGGCCGGATCGCCGCTCGCAAGCTCGGCGGCGGTATAGAAAACGATGTTCTCCGAGGTGACCTGGCTTTGGGCGACGGGATCGGACGCGGCGATCTTCAATGCTGCCCGGTAGGCGTCGAGTGCTGCCGGGTAAAGCTGCTGGCGCGAATAGAACCCACCCAGCTTGAGATCGGAAAACGCCGTTGGCGCCGTCTCGCCGAAAAGCTTGGCGTTCAGATCGCGCGCGTCGCGCAGATCGTGTTCCGCGGCAACCACGCGGCCGCGACGCTCATTGACTTCGCCCAGCAAGGCAATCGTGTCCGCGCGCCACCACAGCGGCAAGCCCGGTTCGTCGCTCACGATCCACAGCGCTTCTTCCGCCGTAGCCTGGGCGCTTGCGAGATCGCCCAGCCGCAACGCCATTTCGGATTCGATGCGCAGCGCATGGGCAAGCTCGCCCTGGCTCACCGGAACCGGATCGATGCCGTCGGTCAGCGCGGCATTGGCCTGTCTGGCGGTGGCGATTTCCGCGCGCCGTGCCTGTGTGGCGGCCCGCGCGAATTTCAGCGCGTCCGCATAATTGCGCTGGTTCGCGGCATTGAGCGCGAGATAGGAATCGTAACGCGCCCGCACGCTGTCCACCGAAGAGGCTTCGATCAGCGGACCCGCGCGCCGGAAAAGAGCGGCGGCGTCCACGAAACGGCCCTGATTGCTCACCTGCAAGGCAAGCTCCGCCAGCGTCTGGCCCACGACATCGGAGCGTTCGCCGAACAGCCGCTGCTCGATGCCGAGCGCCTGGCGATAATTCGCTTCCGCCGCGGCGTAATTATCGGCGGCGCCCGCAAGACGCGCCGCCTCGATGAACTTGCGGTAGTTTTCGTAATCGGACGCCGACGAACGAACCGCATCGGCCGAGAGCTTCGCCTCGACGATTGCCATCACGGCCTTGCTTTCGCCCGCTGTCGGGGCTTCGCGCGAGTCTTGCGCTATCGCGGCCTGGATGGCGGGCAGCGCAGACGGCGTGCCTTCCGCCAGATAGAAATGCCCGCCGGATTCCGCCGCAAGCATGATGCGCGGCCATCCGTTGCTCTTCAGCGAACAGATGCGCACCGCCACGCGCCCGGATGCCGTCCATTGCGGCTCCTGGCAATTCAAATCCTGTCGCGGCGAGTGAGCGAGTTGCGCCAGAGCGTTGTGCCATGTCGTCTTGTCCTGCGGCGCCGGAAACGCCGTCACGTCGCCGGCCTCGGTCTGCCCCGCGTCGCCGCAGCGGATGCTCACCTGTTGTGCAAGCGCAAGCGGTCCTGCGCTGCGGCAGCTTTCGCCCGCCAAATTCTTGCCGAGGTCGTCCGCCGAAGCCGCAGTTGCCAGCACGCCCGCCGCAAGCGAGATCGACACGGCAAGGGCATGAAGGCGCGTCACCATACCCAGAAGGCCTCGTTGCCCCAGCTGGAATAATCGACGTCGGCGGGCGGAACGGCGTGCGGATGCCGTGTCATATTTCTCGTCAGCCCCGGCATGATTTCGCGGCTCGCGCTCTTGCGGCCCGCATCGAGCGATTTGCCGAGCGACTCCGATGCGCTGTCCGAAGCCTGTTCGCCTTCCGAACTCTTGCCGTCGGAATTGCTGTCGACCAACTGCTCCAGCGGTCCCGGCCCGTGATTGCTCCCGCCGGTATCGGTGAGATTGATATCCGGGACGTTCGTCACCGGAACGGTCACGACCACGATATTGCCGATGTTTTCCGTGGGTTTCTGGATGACGACCGCAATCGCGCCGCCCGACGATCCAACCGTTGGCGGGGGCGGCGGTGGCGGGGGCGGCGGATTTGGATTGGAAAGATACGTCACCAGGCCCGTCACCGTGCCGAAGCCCGTGTCGTTGCCGATGATCGCCGCAGTATCTTCTGCGGACCCGCCGGCGGCATCGACATGGAAGCCGTTCCCGATGGTGATATCGCCGCTGATATCGCCGGTACCGTTCTTGCCGGCATCGCCATTGCCGATCTGCGCGTAGCCCCTCGCGCCGGTGTTGCTGCCCCTCAGCCGGATGTCGTCAACGAACAGATTGCCGCTGACGGTGAAACTCACCGTGCCTCCCGACGCGGGCGTGTTCTCGCCGCTGCCGCCGTTGCCGATCTGCGCATAGGATTCGTCGCCCGATCCGGCAATCGCCGTGACGGGATCGACCGACGGATCGCTCGGCTTGGTCGAAACGCTCGCGGTGATGTCGCCGGAGATCGTGCCGCTCGTGCCGTTCGCCGCATTGTTGTTGACGAGATCGCCGCCGTGACCGATCTGGGCATACGCCGCCGTGCCGTTGCCGGTCAGCGCAATGCCGCTCACCGTCGTCACGGTGATGTCGCCGCCGAGCGTCGCCGTTCCGCCGAGCAGCGACTGACCGCTCAGGTAACCGCCGTGGCCGATTTGCGCGTAGCTTCCCGTTCCGGAACCCGCTGCAACCGTCACAGTCTTGGCGCCGATGGTGACGTGGCCCGTATCGCTATAGCCGTGCGACGACGAATTGCTCTGCGCGCCGCCATGGCCGATCTGCGCATAGGCCGCCTGCCCGCTTCCCGCGTTCAGCGCCAGGTTTCCCGTCGCACTTATATATATGTCGCCGGTCTCGTTGCCGGAGACCTGATAACCGCCGTTCCCGATCTGCGCGAAACGCCCGGCCTGCGCGCCGCCCGAAAGCGTGAGGTCGCC
>CAZTCU010000057.1:0-12408 GCA_964612235.1 uncultured Rhizobium sp. | reverse complement strand
GCCGCCAATGCGACCGCCGCGGTTTCGAGAAAACGGCGGCGGTCGGCATCGACAGGGTTGGGCATCGCGTCAGACCGACTTTCTCAACGATCTGAACGATTCACGCATCTCGGCTACGAAGAACTCCGACTGTTCCCACGCAGCGAAGTGCCCGCCTTTGGGCGCCTTGTTGTAGTGGATCAGTTTGACGTACGCGTTCTCCGCCCAACTCTTCGGTGCCGCATAGATATCGTCCGGGAACGAGGTCACGGCAACCGGGATACTGATGCCGCGTATGTCGAAGAAGCCCCCCGTCGCGGGATGCACGTTGTCCCAGTAAAGGCGTGCGGACGCACGCTCGGCGTTCTTGTGACTGTCGCGAACAGATCGGCGTAACGTTTTCGTTGTCCAGTTGTCGACCGTTCGGCACCGCGCCTGTCAGGCTGCATCCGACAGCAACCCTACACGCTTAACTCAATCCGCGATGTTTGCTGGAAGCATCGCGATCCTTGCGCGATGGTCGCTTCCGCAGCCCGGGCCGTCCCCCCCAATTCACTCCCCCGGTTGCGAGTTGGAAAGGCCAGCCACGCCGTTGTGGCTGGCCTTTTTCTTTGGGTACCGGAGAGTTCCACATCCGTAACCCAGGGCCACCTCGCCAGGCGATATTGCGTGGTCCCCCTGCCCCGGATAAGAGCGTTAACGGGCTCAAACAACACATCAACCAGTGTCAGATTCAGGCTCCGAGAAAAGAGGAACGGCCAGACGGCGGACGATCCTCGCCGGGAAAATCGTATATGGGAACGGCGCATTTTCGACGTCCTGCGCCATACGCGACATCACCGATACCGGTGCGCGGATAAAGCTTCCCAGTCCGCATCAGACGCTGCCCGCCAACGTGCTTCTGATCGACGTCCGCCAGGGCGCAGCCTACATGGCCGATGTGGTGTGGAGCCGTCCGCCGGAATTCGGGCTGCACTTCACCGCCCGCCACGACATGAACGCCCTGCCAACGGAAATCTCCTATCTGCGCCGGATTTGGGTGGATGCCAGCGTCCGATAGAAATTCGCTGCTCGACATCAATCCGTCATCGAAACTACATAGTGTCCCTTGAGCTATCAATTGAGGCATGGGCATGTTTGGGGCACTGGTCGAGACGTTCGGCACTTTCGTTCGCGAAATTCACGTTCCGCCGGAAGCCATCGAGGCGCAGGTAGGTTTTCCGCGGGAGCTGCACGATCTGCGCGACGCCGTCGGGCATCATCTGATCCCGCTTCTGTTGCTGGCGCACACCGACCGCAATTTCGTGCCCAGCGAATTCGATGTGATCGTCGCGCATTGCCTCGGCTTCGCGGAACGGCGCGGCGTGGCCTGCGACGGCAAGCGCGCCGCCGCGTTCCGCGATTATGTCGATACTTTCCGACCGGCACTGATGCAACTCGATCCGGCCATCGACCGGCTCTGCAAATGCGAACATGATGAGTTTGTGTGTCTTGTCGAGGCAGCGCGAAAGCTCGTTGCCGCCGATGGCGTGTCGCGTCCGGAAGAAGTCGGTTTTCTCGCGAAGTTGCAGGGCGAACTCGACAAACTGTCGACAAATGGCACCGTGACATCGGCCTGAGCTACATAACGAGGTAGGTCCGGCCGCCTCTTTTTTCGCAAAGATCTACTGTTCCATCGCTTCGGCCTTGCTCACATGGTCAACGCAATCCTGCACCTTGCCGTCTTCATGGCCTCTGCGCGCGTATTGTAGCTCGCGATTTATCGCCTGCCCCCGCCCCGTGTCGTCGTGCATGAAGACCAGCACGTTCATTGCCTTATTGATGCGCATCTCGCACGCCTTGAGCGCAGGATCGATCGGCTTGTGATCGGGGTTATAGGGTGACTCTCCGGCGACAGCCGGCATAGAAAAAGCGAACGCCGCTGCGGCGACCGCCAACGTCAATTTGCTTTGCATGTCACTGCTCCATCGCTTCGGCTTTGGCCACATGCGTAACGCAATCCCGCAAATTACCCCGGTCATGGGCGCCGCGGGCATTTCCCAGTTCGAGGTCGATGGCCTTGTTACGCTCCACGTTGCCGTGCATGCCGATCAGCACGCTCGTCGCGGCATTGATGCGTGCCTGACAGGAATCGAGGGCGGGATCAGGGGGTTTCTGTTTATATTTGTATTCCGCAGAACCGGCACTCGCCGGTCCTGAAACGATGAACGCTGCGGCGACAATCGCCAACGCCAATATGCGCTGCATGACAGCCTCCCTTCGCGTGTTCGAGTTTAACGAATGACAGATGGCGGCAAAGCAACACCGTCGCGCCGCGATCTTTCCGGATCATACCACCACCCCGACAAGGCTGTAAGGCGGTTAGCGTCTCTTGCGGCGCTCCGGTTTGGGGATGTCTGCCGCTTTCGGCGCGCGGGGCTTTTCGGTGAATTTCTCTTTGCTGCCGAACATGCGGCGCAGGACGACGCCGGGCTTGGAGCGGGCGAGCCGGATGATCTCGTCGTCGCCCACGACCGAGGCCATGCCTTTCTGGAAGAGGTTCTGGCGGACGCCCCAAGCTTCGAGCGCGGCCTTCTGCGACGGCGCGGCGACGATGGCGTCGTAGAAACCGAGATGGGTGCGATAAACCCTAAGCGGCTGCGGCATCAGCGGCGCTCCCGCCTGTATCGTTATCCGAACGTCCGAGGCGGTTTTGCGATCCAAGTGCGGCCTGGAATGCGCCGGTCATCGCGGCAAGGTCGAGCAGATAGAGATAGCGGTAGTCGCAGGCCAGCGAGATGACAAAGAAGGTGAGCGTGAATACGCCCGCCCCCACGAGCAGCCACCCGACAACGAGATCGGCGGGCGAACGGCGGCGAAACAGCACGAACGCCATCGCAATGGCGAGCACGGCGAAGAACCCGTGCGAGAAAACCGGCGTGCCGACGAACCGCTGGGCATAGGTTTCGAGCGCCGCATCTCGCGCGTCATAGCGCGTTTGGGCGTTGAGCAGTTGCAATATGCGCTTGGGGCCCTCGAAGCCCACGACGAAGGGCACGCATCTGTCGGGATCTGGCGTCAGCAACGTCCAACGGAAGATGGCGGCGCGCACCTCCAGATAAAGCATCGGATGGTGGACGATGAGATCGCGCCATTGCGCCGCCAGCAGCGCCGGCGAAACGGCGTCGCGCGCGGATTCCAAAGCCGCGGATTTCTGCAGCGTGTCCACACGCTCCGGCGAGAATAGTCGCGCCCCGTCCGTCCGTATCAGGCGTTCGAATGCGGGATCGGCGCGATGAAGCGCGGCGAGCGGCAAGGCACGATCGACGGACGCGGCACCCGCGAGATCGTAAAGCTGCAGCGTCTTGATCTCGTCTACCCTGCCCTTGCCGCCATCGGCGCCGGATACGAGCGCGACCATCGCGGCCGCGATAGTGACGAGCATTGCGACGAGGAACGCCGCGCCCATCGCGGATCTGTTGTGGGCACGAGCGACCCAATAGAACGCAAGCGCGCCAACCAAAGATATGACGATCCCGTTCTGGCGGGTCAGCGCGGCAAGAGACAGCAAGACGAGCGCCAGCGCGCTGAACACAGCGCGCAAATTGCGCCGCTCCCATCGGGCAGCGGCAAAAGCCAGGCAGCTAAACCCCGCGACCGATGCGTGCGCAAACAGAACGTCTTTCCAGACGAGACCCGGATAGAGAAGGAATTGCGGCGTCAGCGCGCCTGCCAGCAGCACGGGAACGGCCAGCCAGCGCACATGCGCGCGCAGCCGTACAAGCAGCAGAAGTGATCCGAAAAGAAGCGCGGCGTCGAATGCGGCGAACAGGCCGCCGCCGGGCAAAACCCAATCCGCAATGCCCAACAGCCACGACATCACCGGCGGATGCCAGGTTTCGTAATGGCCCGTGCGGCCCTCAAGAAGCTGGATAAGGCTGTCGGTCGAGAAATGGCCCGGCCAGTTGAGCGCGACCACCGCCAGCCACAGCACGAGCAGAAGCGCAGTGACGGCGGACTTTGCCGTTGGAATTCGCATGATCCGCCCCCCGGCGGTTATTCAGCCGCGCAGATCCTGTTTCTTCTGGAGATATTCTTCGCGCTGGATTTCACCCTTGGCGTAACGCTCTTCGAGAATTTGGAGCGCCTGATTGCGTCCATAGTAATCGGTATAGGGCGGGTGGCGCCGCCGCAGCAGCGAGACCACAAGCACGATGATCGCGATGGTGAAGATCAGCGACATCAATCCGTGGAAGGGAAACCACCACCAGCCCCACCAGGGCGTCGAGTAGGACCAGTGCCAAAACATGCGAGCCTCCGCGCGGCGGACATCCTTCGGTAAAGATAGGGTGCGCCGGCCGCTTGCGCCATGGATGGCGCGGATGAAAAGCGCGTTAGCGGTCGTGCCAAGCCAGACAGTCGCGATAGGTCGACTGGTAGATCTCCTGTTGCTCCGCCGAACCGGCGCTGACGTAGAGCGCCATCACCGCATCGTCGGCGCGTTCGTTCGCCACCCGCGCGCAGTCCCGGCTTGCCGTGGAGTCGTGTTCCACAGCTTGCGCCCGTTTCGGCGCAATGTCGGAAAATACACTGTCGTACGTGGAACAACTCGCCAATGGTATGAACGCGACGGCGAACACACAGATGCGCAAAGACATTTACTCTCCTGCCCCCCGGCGAGAGTCACAACGTCACCTTACCTGTTTTATGTCGCGAAGGAATAATTTAAAGCAACTATATTACAACCTAAAGTAAAGGCCTGGTTGTGTATGCCACCCGCCAGATCGTACCGCCCTTATCGTCGGCAAAGAGGAGGCTTCCGTCTTTGGCCACGGCAAGTTGGGACGGCGTTCCCCACACGGAAAGTCGGATGACGCCTGCGCTTGAAAAGCCGGTGACGAAATCCTCGTAGCCACCGACAGGCTTTCTGTTTTTGAACTTCACGCGCACGATCTTGTAGCCGTCGGGCCTGTCGTATGGGCCGGAGCCGTGGAACGCCACAAAAGCGTCGCCGCGATACTCCGCCGGAAACTGCTTGCCCGTGTAGAAGACGAGGCCCAGCGGCGCCGAATGGGCTTCGAACAACACTTCCGGCCTTTTTGTCTTTGCCACCAACGCCGGATGCAGTTCGCCAAACCGCGGATCGGGGTTGGGCCCCGCATACGCATAGGGCCAGCCGAAGAAATCGCCGGCGCGGGCGTGGGCGAGATAATCCGGCGGCAACCGCGCGCCAAGCTTGTCGCGTTCGTTGACCGTGATCCAGAGATTGTCCGTACCCGGATAAAAGGCGAGACCTTCGACATTGCGCAGCCCGGTCGCGAAGGGTGTCATCGTGCCGTCGGCATTGACGAGTTGGATGCTTGCATCCGTTCCGATCGCTTCGGAAAGATCGTCGCGTCCGCCAATCGTCAGATAGATCTGGCCCTTGGAATCGATCGCGATGTCGCGTGTGTGGTGCCAGCCGTCGGGCCGCAGGTCGGGCGCCAGCGTAACGCGCGAAAACGTGGCGGCCGGAGCGTTATCGCGCCCGGCATAATGTGTGCGCCACACCGCCACGGTGTCGGCGATATAAAGCTGTCCGCCACGGATCGCGATGCCGTGGGGATTTTGAAAGCCCGCCGCGAAATTCTTGATCTGGTCGGCCCTGCCGTCGCCATCTGTGTCGCGCAAGCGCAACACTGTGCCCGGCCCTTCCTGCACCACAAACACGTCGCCATCCGGCGCGACCGCGAGCGAACGCGGATGCGGCAGGCGCGATGCGAACGGCGCGATCGTGAATCCTTTGGGCACTTGCGGAAAACTGGCAACCGGCGTGCGGATAAAAGCGGCGTCGATATCGTCAGGGTGCGTGGTGCCCGGCTTCGGCAAGGCGTCCGACGAAACCTCGAAATGGTCGCCCGGCGCCGACCAAGCCGGTATCGCCATCACACACGCGACACAAACGCCCCACAGGATGCGAAGCCGCGCCATCGAGTTTCCCACGCCGCCGGATCAATCGGCAGTGTTCCACGCGCCAGTAGCGAATTCCAGTCCGGTCAGCGGGGCGACAGATCGGCCAGCAGCGGCGTCATGTTAGCCGCACGGCTGATCGATGTGGCGCGGAACGCATGTGCCGCGGCCTTGGCGGAAGAAAGCTCGCCCGGATCGAGCTGCGTTTCCAGCACGTCGATGCGCGCCTTGGAGACGTCGTCGCCGTTGCGCGCGGCGATCGCATACCATTTGTACGCATCGGAAAGATTTTGCGGCACGCCCGCGCCGCGCTCATAAAGCACCGCGAGATCGAACTGCGAATCCACATAACCCATGTTCGCCGCGCGCAGGAACCAGCTTGCGGCTTTCTCGTAGTCCTGGGTCGTGCCGCGGCCTTCGGCATAGAAGACGCCCAGATTGTGCATCGCCTTGCGGTTGCCCTGATTGGCGGCGGCTTCGTACCAGCGCAACGCCTGCGCCTCGTCCTGCACGACGCCTGCACCGCGCTGATAGAGCGTGCCCAGACGATATTCGGCAACCGGTTCGCCCGATTTCGCCGCGCGGTCGAGCCAGCGCGCGGCGTCCTGTTCGCTGCGCGAAACGCCGTCGCCATCGAGATATTTGACGCCCAGTACCACCGCCGCTTTCGCGTTGCCGCCATTGGCCAGCGCTTCGAGCCGTTGCATCGGCGTCAGCTTTACCGGCGGCGCAATGACGGCGGCAGGCTTAGGTGCTGTGACGGCGACAGGTTTGTGCGCCACCACCTGGGGCGTCGCGATCGCCATGCGCTGCGGCGCGGACGTCGCGGCCCGCGCAACGGGCGCCGGCGCGCCGATATGGGCGTGCTTCACATCGATGAAGCCTTCGCTCAACGCAATGCCCATGGTCGCGAGGATGACGGCAATCGAGATCGCACCGATGCCGAACAACTGTGCGTTGCTCAAAAGATGTTTCTGTCTGCGGCGCTTACGGACAGGCGTCGTCGTGCTCTGCGCGGGGGCTGTGTCCGCGCCCGCAAATTGGCGGCCCTGACCGTGATGATCGTCGTTCGCGGTATGGATTTTCAGTTGGGAGCGAAGGTCGCCGGCGGGCTGGGTTTCGGCGGACATGTCGCTGACCGCGATCTCGTCCGAGGCTTCGGCCGGAGGCGGTGTGACCCTCGGCGGCTCGGTCGGCGGGATTTCGATGCGCGTGAAGGCGGCAAGCATTTCGCCGCGCAGAGTCGTGGCGGTCTCGGAGATACGCTGGTCGGTGCGTTCGGCCCGCTGCACGAGGCTCTCCAGGCTCGTCTCTGTGGTCTGGAAACTATCATTCGCGCCTTTGGCGAATTTGTCGAATCGGCCTTCCAGCTCGGCCAGGGCCTTCTCGACCATGGTCATCCGGCGATCGACGCGGGTCAGGGCCTGGGCCGAGCCCTCGCCCAGCTCCGTATGGGGCAGGGTCAGGCGGTTGATAATCTCGGAAAGCTGCTGTGCCTCGCCCCGCTTCTTGGCGATGGCGGGCAATAGCTCTACCGGCTCAGCCGGTTGGAGGGCGACCGCTTCGGTCTCTGGCGGTGGCATGGGGGTCGCCTCCTCCCGTACGGACGACGTGTCCCGGACCAGAACAGTCAGGGGCTCGCGTCCGGGAACGATGGTGTCTGCTGGCAAATTGGGCCGGTCGGGGTGGTCGACTTTATCGACCAGCGCCGAAACAAGCTCGGCATGAGACAGCGGCTTGGGTGCGGGCGTTTTGTCGCCGCCCATTGCACGGGCAGCGTGGGCGAGATCGTCAGCCGCGATAGCGACCAGCAATTCGTTCTTGTTGTGGAATTGCCCGTACAGGGCATTTCGCGCAACCGATGCTTCGCGCGCGACCGCGCTCAGCGTGAATTTTTCGACGCCTTCCTGCGCGACTACATTCCGCGCCGAATTCAGGATTTCCGCACGCTCTCCAGCGGAAAGTTCAACCGGCGCCGCACCGACGCCGTCTTCCGCTACAGGCGCTTCTCGCCCCGCACCCACCGACACCACCCATTTTGTTGTGCGCAGTGTGCGGGAAAATGGGTGAACAATGGTTTGGTAAGGCTGGTAAACGAGCCGTTGAGGAAGTTTGTTGAATTGTGCGCTATGCCGGCTTGGGCACAGCGGGCCCTCGCGGATGGCGCGCGCGCTCCCAACGCGAGAGCATCGTGATCGACGCTATCACGCCGGCATATACGATGAGTTGCAATCCGTTGGGTTGATCGGTGTAGCCGACGAGCGTGTGCAACAGCCGGCCCGCCAACGATCCTTCCGGCAGCAACCACGACGTGTTCCAGACGGTGTTCATCAGGAATTGCAGATGACCCGCCTGCTGGACGAACAGCACGGCCTGCGCCGCCATGCCCGCTGCCAGCAGCGTGATGAGACCGGAGGTGACGCTGAACAGACGGTGCGCGGGTATTGCGAGCAAACCGAAATACATCAGCGCGGAAATCGCAGCGCCTGCCGCCAAACCAAGGAAGCCGCCCGTAAGCATCGCAAGGTTCGACGTGCCACCCTGGCTCGCGATGCCATAGAGGAACAGCACCACTTCCGATCCTTCGCGCAACACCGCCACACCGACGACAACGGAAAGCGCGGTCAGCGGACGTTCGCCCGACGCGACGGCGGCGCCGACATTCTTCATGTCGCGCGCCATGGCGCGCCCGTGTCCCGCCATCCAGACGTTGTGCCAGGTGAGCATCAACACGGCGAGCAGCAGGATGCTCGCGTTGAACAGTTCTTGTCCCGCGCCTTCGAAGAGGTTTGCGATCTCGCCTGCGAAGGCCGCGACGACGCACGCGCCCAGCACGCCCGCGATCACGCCATAAGCAACCCACCGCGCCCGGCGCGGCACGCCTTTGGTCGCGGCCAGCACGATGCCGACGATGAGACCCGCTTCGATGACTTCGCGGAAAACGATGATGAGTGCGGACAGCATGTTATTCGGCGATCACGACGCCCTGCGCCGTCTTGGCGTGGAATTCGCCCATGAACGGATAGCGCCCCGGCGCCAGCGGGCGCAGGCGTATCTTGCCCGTGCCGCCCCCGGCCACGACCTTCTCCGTCTTGAGAGACTCGCTGTCGAATTCGTCCGCTGTGGAATCCTCATTCTTCAGGATGATGACGTTGGTTGTGCCCGCCTTCACCTTGATCGTCGACGGCGTGAAGCGATGGTTCTTCAGCGTGACGTTGAATTCAGCCGCACCCGCGGGCGCCGCCAGGGCCAATGCCAGGGCGGAAATCAAAACGGCGGTCAGGGCGAGTTTCATCGGGCGGCCTCTTGGAACCAAGGCATCTTATCCCGCAACTCATTCTCATGTGCAAGTGCCTACTGGCGGGGCGTAAAAAAGGCCGCATCCCGGTGCGAGATGCGGCCTCTTCCCTTTAGGTCGCAGCCATTAACTCGGCCACGGGGGCATTTCGTCGTTTTCCTGCTTCAGCCAATGAATCTGGCGCGCGACGTGATCGAGTTTCTGTTCGAGACGGTCGCTGTCGCTTTCCATCAGTTCGCCGTCGTTCGAGTCCTGCAGGCGCACCTGTTCTTCGTGAATGTTCTCGAGGTCGCGGCGCACATGCTTGGCTTCATCCGAACTCAGCGAACCGTCCTGCAGTCCGCGATCGACACGTTCCTGCAGCCATTGTTCGCGATGGTTCAGATCCCAGTCGTCCGCCGCGAAAGCAGATGCGCTGAAAGCCAAAGCAGCACCCACAAGGGCACTCGTCATGAAAATGGACCGCATAGTTTTTCTCCCTACTGCGTCAGGTGAGGAACGCGGTTCCATTTCCTTCGATCCCGGAACACGAAGATGAGCGAAACTTCATCCTCATGTTGCCGGAAGCGATTCGGTTCCCTATTGCGAAACCGGAACGTGGAAGGTGCCGAACGCGGGAGGCGTCACCGGCACCGGCATCAGATGCGGCGAAACACATTCCCAAACGATGTCACCGTCCTTCGTCACCTGGACGATGCGCCCGTTGGTGCCTTCGTCGATCGGCGTGTTGCCGTTGGGAAGACGCCCGGCAGCCCTTCCGGAATCACGTGCGGATCGTGCTGGTTGCTGATCTGGTTGACCGGTTCGGGCGTTTCGTCCCTCGATGACGAACAGACCTTTGCCATCGCAGACAGGCCCGTCGATCATGACGATAAAGGGTAATGCAAGTGTTTGGAGATGGCGCGCCCTAGGGGAGTCGAACCCCTCTTCCCAGAATGAAAATCTGGTGTCCTAACCGATAGACGAAGGGCGCGTATTGGCTGGAGGCGGGGGCTATAGCGGCCCAAAACCGGCTTGGCAAGCAGGGCGCTTAGACACCCGCCAAAGCGGCGTCTTCCAACTGTAATTGCACGCGAATCCGGCCGTTCCACTCGTCGGCCCGGAGCCGTCCGGCGGCGTGAATCAGCTGGCCCCGCGCGCCGAGAAGGCCTTGCCCCAAAGGAGTCTCGGCGCTGCGGAAGGAGATGCCGTCCAGCCGTGCGCCGTCGCCACCCGCCAGCCGAAACCGGACGTGGTCCTTGCCCACAACGTCGGCGAACACCACGCGCGCGTCGGGGACCGCAACAAGCGGCTCCACATTACCCGCGCCGAACGGCCCTAGCCGTTCCATCTCGGAGACGAATTGCGGCGTCGCGCCCGATGCCGACAGCAGCACATCCAGATCGAGATCGAACGCATCGGCCACCACGCCCGAAAGATCGGCGAAACGCGCGGCGAGATATTGCGAGAAACCTTCCAGCTGGTCGCGCGTGAGGCCGAAGCCCGCTGCCATCGCATGTCCGCCGCCGGATTCGATAACGCCTGCGTCTTTCGCGCCGCGAATGATCGCGCCAATATCCACGCCGGGCACGGATCGCGCCGAGCCGCGTCCCAATCCGCCTTCGAAGCCGGCGACGAACGCGGGCTTCGCGAAACGCTCCTTCAACCGCCCCGCCACGATGCCGACGACGCCGGGATGCCAGCCGTCTTTCGCGGCCAGCAGGAACGGCGCATTGGCTTGCGTGCCCGCCATCGCAACCGCATCTTCCAGGATCATCGCCTCGATTGCCTGCCGTTCGCGATTGTGCGTGTCGAGCAGCAATGCCACGTCGTCGCTCTGTCCGTCGTCGATGCTGGTGAGGAGTTCGACGCCAAGGCTGCATTTGCCCACGCGCCCGCCCGCATTGATGCGCGGCCCGAACACGAAACCCAGATGATAGGCTGTGAACGGCGGTCTTGCTTTCGCCACGCGCGCCAGCGCCGCGAAGCCCTTTCGGTTCAAATCGCCTAACCGCGAAAGCCCGCCGCGCGCAAAGGCGCGGTTGACGCCCGTGAGCGGCACCACATCGCAAACCGTGGCAAGGCCGACCAGATCGAGCGCATCCATCAGATCGGGCGGCACGACACCGTTCTTCTCGAACCACCCGCTCGCGCGCAGCGAACGGTTGAGCGCCACAAGGAACAGGAACGTCACGCCCGCAGCACAGAGATGGTTGAGGCCGGAGGTATCGCCCGCACGGTTGGGATTCACATGGGCAAGCGCAGGCGGCAACGCTTCCGTCGCGTGATGATCGAGCACCACGACATCGAGGCCCACATCGCGCGCCGTTTCAAATGCGGCTTTCGCCGTCGCCCCACAATCGACGGTGATGACCAGGCTCGCGCCTTCCTCCCGCAGCGTTTTCATCGCGCGCGGAGAGGGGCCATAACCTTCCGTCATGCGATCGGGAATGTAGACGCGCGGTGGTTTGCCCAGCGCGCCCAGGTAATCGTGCACCAGCGCCGCCGA
This sequence comes from uncultured Rhizobium sp., assembly GCA_964612235.1. Taxonomy (GTDB): domain Bacteria; phylum Pseudomonadota; class Alphaproteobacteria; order Micropepsales; family Micropepsaceae; genus Rhizomicrobium. The sequence goes on along the minus strand of CAZTCU010000057.1, from coordinate 715 downwards.
GCACGAACCATCCACGTCGTAATCGCCGAACACGGCGATCTTCTCATTCGCTTCGATAGCGGTCTGCACGCGCGCAACGGCGCGTTCCATGTCGGCCAGCAGGAACGGCTCCGGCAGCAGCCGCTTCAATGTGGGATTCAGCAGATCGGGAATGTCGCCCGCCGCCACTTCGCGCGCGGCCAGAACGCGGGCAAGCGATGTTGAAATGCCGTGCTCGTTCGCAAGCGTGCGCACGGCCGCTTCATCGGCCTGGCGCAAACGCCATCTGCGGCCGGAGAAGGATCGTGTGACGCCGAAGGCCGCCGGAGCGATCTTGAAGCCTAAGTCAGACGCCATGCCGGCTGCGGCTGTGCCGCGCCTTGATCCAGCGCACCGTGCCGGTGGCCGAGCGCATCACCACGCTTTCGGTCGTCACATGCTCGCGGTCGATATGCACGCCGGAAAGCATCGAGCCATCCGTCACGCCCGTCGCCGCGAACACCACGTCGCCGGAGGCGAGGTCCATCAGCGAATATTTGCGGTTGAAATCGGTGATGCCGAGTTTCGCCGCGCGCGCGCGTTCGTCGTCTTTCTTGAACACCAGCCGCGTCTGGATTTGTCCGCCGACGCAACGCAGCGCCGCCGCGGCCAGCACGCCTTCCGGCGCGCCGCCCTGCCCGATGTAGATATCGATGCCGGTGGCAGGATCGCTGGTTGCGATCACGCCCGCCACGTC
>CAZTCU010000056.1:0-12651 GCA_964612235.1 uncultured Rhizobium sp. | reverse complement strand
CAATGGCGCGCCATCACGGCTTCGGCCGCCGGGCCCTGCAACGCGAGCAATGCGCGGTCGTCGGCGAGAACGTATTTCACGTCGGCGGGAAGACGTGCGCGGATGAAATCGTCATCCACGTCCTTGCGCGCGGCGTTGACGACGATGGCGAGCTTTCCGTCATCCGGCAGGCGCGTGACCATCAGGTCGTCGACGATGCCGCCGTTCGCGTTCAGCAGCAGCGTGTAGCGGATGCGGCCCACGCCGAGGTTCTGGAAATCGCCCGGCGTGAATGCTTCCAGCGCCGCCGCCGTCACCTTGTGACTAGGGCCGATGAGCAAACGCTGGCCCATATGCGAGACGTCGAACAGCCCCGCCTTCTCGCGCGTGTGCAGATGTTCCTTGAGGATGCCTGCCGGATATTGCACGGGCATCTCGTAGCCCGCGAACGGGACCATCTTGCCGCCAAGCTCCAGATGCAGCGCATGGAGCGGGGTCTTCTTCAGGTCTGTCGTTTGTTCGGTCATCGCGGTCCGGCAGAAGTTTGAATGACGCGCAGTCCGGCGGACCGGAATACACGCCCCTCTGTCATCGGACCTGAGAGATTTCCCCTGCCCATCTCTCAAAGAGAAAGTGCAGGATTACCCCTTCGGTGAGGGCGGCAGAACCGCCCTGCTTTCCAGAATTTCGAATCCTTGCGCGGTCCTTTTGCCTGAGAGTTTCCGGGGCGGTTGCTCCTTCGGCGCCTGATCGAACAGGTCTCTCCCGCGCGGGAGATCGATGGCCGTCAGCGGCGCGCCCTCACGGCTGGCCGAGACGTTGTGAGGATCATAGGTGGGGGCAATTTCGAGTCAACGCAAGGCGGGGTTTTGCTCACATCCTTGCTGGAACTTCGATGCCCAAAAGGCCCAAAACCTTTATCAAAGTGTCCAAAGTGACCTGGCAAAGACCCAATCTTGCCGCCCGGAGTTCCGCTTCCGATTCGGACAGGATGTGGTGTTCCGTATAAAAACGGCTGAAATCCTGGGCCAAGCCGAAAGCATAGTCGCAAAGGATGTTGGGCGCCCGCTTGGCCTCCGCCGCCTGCATGGCGTCCGGCAGCGACAGGAGCCTGAGCGCCAGCGTGCGTTCTTCGGGCGAGCGCACTGTGGGCAAACCGGATGCATGCCCCTCGCCTTCCGCGCGCCGCAGGATCGACTGAATGCGCACCGCCGCATATTGCAGATACGGCCCGGTCTTGCCTTCGAAGCGCGAGAACCGTGTCAGATCGAAGATGTAATCCGTCTGCCGGTGATTGGAGAGATCGGCGAACTTGATCGTGGCGATGCCGACCTTGCGTGCGATCTCGGCGCGTTCTTCTTTCGAATAATCCGCAGCGAGGCCCTGTTCGGTGAGGCGCTTCTCCGCTTCCTCCGACGCCATGTTGATGAGGTCGTAAAGCTTCATCACGCCGCCCGCGCGCGTCTTGAACGGTTTGCCGTCCGGCCCGTTCATCGTGCCGAAACCGGCATGTTCGAGTTCGGCCTTGCCGTTGAGCTGCGCCTTGTGCGCCGCACGGAACACCTGTTCGAAATGCAGATGCTGGCGTTGATCCACGACATAGAGAATGAGATCGGGATTCTGTTCCTTCACGCGGTCGATGATGGTGGCAAGATCGGTGGTGCCGTAGAGCACCGCGCCATCCGATTTCACAAGGATGAGCGGCGGCATTTCTTTCTTGTCGGTATTGAGTGCCACCGGAATAACGAGCGCGCCCTCGCTTTCGGTTGCTATATGACGCGCCTTCAAGTCCTCGATCATCGGCGCGATCAGCGGATCGACGCTTGCTTCGCCTTTCCAGAGATCGAAATGAACGCCAAGGCTTTCCCATTCGCGTTCGAGACCGACCCGCGACACCTCGAAGAAGTGGTTCCACAGCGCGCGATAGCCCGGCCGCCCGGCCTGCAATTCCGCCGTCGCCTTGCGCGCTTCTTCCAGCCGCGCCGGATCGGCTTTGCAGGCAGCCGATGCCGCCGGATAGATCTCTTCCAGATCGTCCATCGTCACCGGCGATTGTTCCGGGTACGGACCATTGAAAGCCGGATCGAAATAAACCGGCGCAATCCCGCGATGCTGGATCTCGCTGATGAGCTGGCCCATCTGCAGGCCCCAATCGCCCAGATGCACGTCGCTCGTCACCTGCCAGCCATTGGCGCGGAACAGACGCTGCAATGAATCGCCGATAACGGACGACCGCAAATGCCCGACATGCATCGGCTTGGCGACGTTGGCGCCGCCGAAGTCGATCACCACCGATTTGCCTTTGCCGGTTTCCGGCGCGCCCAGCGTCTTGTCTTTCGCAAAAGCCTGTGCGCGGTCTGCGATAACGGAGTCCTGCAGATCGAGGTTGATGAAACCGGGACCCGCGATCTCCACCTTTGCGAAGATCGGATTGGCCTTCAGCCGCGCCGCGATCTTCTCGGCAATGGCGCGCGGATTGGCTTTGGCCTGTTTCGCCGCCGCCAGCGCACCGTTGCACTGGAACTGCGCAAGGTCGGGCCGGTCGGCCGGCTGTACGCGGCCCAGCGTGGCATCGAGCCCCTCGGCGGCGAAAGCGTCGCCAGCGATGGTCGACAGGTCTTCAAGCAAAGAACTCATTCGGCGTAGCGGCTGTTCTTCCGGTTGTAATCGAGCTGCTGCCTGGTGAGCACCAGGCCGACGATCAGATGATAGTCGAACGCCTGCTTGCTGCGCGCCATGCGGATCGGAATATCGTCGATCGGCTGGGTGAAATCGACCTGCGTCTGGCCGGACTCGAACACCAGATTGGTGGAATAGGTTTTCTTGAGAACGAGGTTCCCGTCGGAATCGTTGATCGCGACGAAGAACGGCACGGTGTATTGCGCCGCCCCGACCGCGTTCTTGCGCTGGCCGCGGAACGAAATCTCCAGGCTCGTCTCGGCCACATGCTCGTCCTTGTCGACGGAACACGAGAGAGTCGAACGGCGCACTTCGGCGCGATAGGCGAGATTGGCGGGCACCATCGTCTGGCCCGGCGTGAACGCGGACAGCGACGAGGTTTCGGCCAGCACGCCCGTCGAAGGGCATTTGGCGAGCATACGCTCGGTCTGACAGGCGCCCAGAAGCGGCAGAGCCAGAATCAAAACAACACTGCGCGAAAAGATTTTCATGTGCTCATCTGAAAGAGGTTTGGCGCCCGTAGCTCCCCGCGCTCCGCTTGACTTTTTGAGGGGCTGGAACGACTCCTCAAGACGTGGCGCGCGTGGGCGCGGGACTTTAGCGAAGGGGCCCCGGAAGGGGAAGCGCCGGAACATGGCGGTTTATACAGATGTCTCCTTCGACGATCTCGAAGAGGTCCTGCGCGATTACGACATCGGCGCACCCCGCAGCTTCAAAGGCATCGCCGAAGGCGTGGAGAACTCCAATTTCGCGCTCCAGACGAGTACCGGCTCCTACATCCTGACGCTCTATGAGAAGCGCGTTCACAAGGAAGACCTGCCCTTCTTCCTCGGCCTGATGGAGCATTTGGCCGCACGCGGGATCGCCTGCCCGCTGCCCGTTCGCCGCCGCGACGGGGCGCAATCGATGATTCTCAACGGCCGCCCCGCAGCCCTGCTGACATGGCTTGACGGCCTGTCGCTCCGGCGCCCCGAAGCGGCGCATTGCGCGGAAGCGGGTGCGGCGCTGGCGATGTTGCACGAGGCCGGAAAGGATTTCGCGATCCGCCGCCCCAACGCGCTCGGCCCCGAAGGATGGAAGCCGCTGATCGCGGCGACGGCAGCGAAGGCGGATACGGTGCAGGATGGATTGCGCGCGCTGATCGAGGATGCGATGCGCGGCTTCGAAGCGGCCTGGCCGCACGGATTGCCGGAAGGCGTGATCCACGCCGATCTCTTTCCCGACAATGTGCTGTTCATGGACGGCAAGGTTTCGGGACTGATCGATTTCTATTTCGCCTGCAACGACGCTTTCGCCTACGATCTCGCTGTGATGCTGAACGCATGGTGCTTCGAAGGCGACGGCGCCTACAACATCACCAAGGGCAAGGCGCTGATCGCGGCCTATCGCAAGCGGCGCGAACTTTGCGATGCCGAACGCGATGCATTGCCTGTTCTTGCCCGCGGTGCGGCGCTGCGCTTTCTGCTGACGCGGCTCTACGACTGGCTCAATCACGATTCGACGGCGCTGGTGCGCCCCAAGGATCCGCGCGACTATTCCAAGCGCCTGCGTTTTCACCTGAAGGCGAAGACCGCGGCGGAGTATGGGTTTTGACGAAACCGCGCGTCGATATCTTCACCGATGGCGCATGTTCGGGAAATCCGGGGCCCGGCGGCTGGGGCGCGATCCTGCGTGCCGGCGGGCATGAAAAGGAATTGTCCGGCGGCGACCCCGCGACAACGAACAACCGCATGGAGATGACGGCCGCCATCCGCGCACTGGAGGCGTTGAAGAAACCGTCTACCGTCACGATCCACACGGACTCGCGCTACCTGCTGGACGGCATGACAAAATATCTGGCGGGCTGGAAGAAGAAGGGCTGGAAAACGGCCGACAAGAAGCCGGTCAAGAATGTCGACCTGTGGCATGCGCTCGAAGCGGCGGCCGAACCCCACGATGTTTCATGGCGCTGGGTGAAGGGTCACTCGGATCATGTCGAGAACGAACGCGCCGACGCGCTGGCAAGAGCGGCGATTCCGTAACCCTCACTTACCTCCCCCTTGCGGGGAGGTCGGCGGCGTGCATCGGCACGACGACGGGTGGGGCTTCACGCACGGTATTCGTTGCGCGTCCCCTCCCGCCATCGCTGCGCGATGTCGACCTCCCCGCGTAGGGGGAGGTAAGTATGTCTTACAACTGCTTCATTACATGCTCGGCGCTCGACACTGCGAACGCGCCGGGTTCTTCGACGTTCAGTTCCTTCACCACGCCGTTGTCGACGACCATGGAGTAACGCTGGCTGCGCTGGCCCATGCCGAAGCGCGATCCGTCCATGGTCAGGCCGAGTGCCTTGGTGAGATCGCCATTGCCGTCGGCGAGCATCATCACCTTGTCGCCTGCCTTCTGCTGATCGCCCCACGCGCCCATCACGAACGCATCGTTGACCGAAAGGCACGCGATGGCATCGACGCCCTTCTGGCGGATTTCATCCGCATGCTGAATAAATCCCGGAAGATGCTTCGCCGAGCAGGTCGGCGTGAACGCGCCGGGCAGCGCGAACAATACAACCTTCTTGCCCGCGAAGAGATCGTCGGTTGAGACGGGCTTTGGTCCGCCGTCCTTCATCTGCATCAGTGTCGCCGAAGGAATTTTGTCACCCACCTTGATGGTCATTTCCTGCTCCATGTTGGATTTCTGTTCATCTTCTAGCGCAAGGAACGGCTTGCGGCAAAGCGGCCTCGCGCTTTACCCTAGTCCAATGGGTAATCAGGTTCCGCAGCGCGAAGACGCCGGAGAAAGCTTTCTGGAAGGAAAGCTCCTGATAGCCCTGCCCGGCATGCCCGATCCGCGATTTGAAAGAAGCGTCATCTTCATCTGCGCCCATTCGGGCGAGGGCGCGATGGGCCTCATCATCAACAAGCCGGTGGAGGGCCTTTCGTTCCGCGAGATGATGGAAAAGCTGCAGATCGGCGTGACGACGAACACGCCCGACCGGCCAATCCTGTTCGGCGGGCCGGTGCAGACGGGGCGCGGCTTCGTGCTGCATTCGGGCGAGTTCGAGAGCCAGGATTCCACCATGCCCGTCACCGACGATATTTCGCTGACGGCGACGCTCGATATCCTGCGCGCCATCGCAAGCGGGCAAGGCCCGCAGAAGTCGCTGTTCGCGCTCGGCTATGCGGGATGGGACGGCGGCCAGATCGAAGACGAAATCCGCGCCAACGGATGGGTGCATTGCGACGCCGACAACGCGATCATCTTCGACGATGTGCTCGACGACAAATGGAGCCGCGCGCTGAAGAAACTCGGCATCGACATGTCGGGGCTATCCGCTCACACCGGCCGCGCCTGATCCCAGCATGTCGTAGTGCAGCGCGATGAAGTTGAGCGCTTCCGACGCGGGCAGCGGCGGCGCGAAATAGAACCCTTGCGCGAACTCGCAGCCCATGCCCTTCAGCCACGCGGCATCGCTTTCATTCTCCACGCCTTCGACGATCACGTTGCGCTTGAGATCGTGCGCGAGCGAAACGATGGAGCCAAGGATCACCGTCCCGTCATTCTCGTCCTGCGTGCCCGCGTGACGGGCAAGGAAGCTTCTGTCGATCTTCACCGTGTCGAAGGGCAGGTCCTTCAACTGGCCAAGCGTGGAAAGGCCGGTGCCGAAATCGTCAATGGCCAGCCCCGCCCCCAGCGCACGCAGCCGTTCCAGCGCATGGCGCGACTGCGGATCGGCGCCGAGCGCGCTTTCGGTGATTTCCAGTTTCAGCGTGCCGGCAACGATCTCGCTTCTTGAAATCAGGCCGCCGACGAAGCTTTCGAATTCCGTGTCGCGGAACTGGCGGCGCGAGACGTTGACGCTGGCGAACAGCGGCGTTTCGAGCGGAAAGAAACGCTGCCAGCTTGCCAGATCGCGCGTGGCGCGTTCCAGCGCGAAACGGCCGAGATTGACGATCAGCCCGCTCGTTTCGGAGTGCGGAATGAAATCGGAGGGCGAGATCAATCCTTTCACCGGATGATGCCAGCGCAGCAGCGCCTCGAAACCGGAGAGCGTGCCGTCTTCCAGACGGATGATCGGCTGATAGAACACGTCGAGCTGGTTCTGTTCGAGCGCCTGCCTGAGTTCCGCTTCGAGGCGCACGCCGTCGCGCGGTGCGAGTGCGGCGAAATCGCGGACATAGACGCGCGCGCAACCGCCGCCCTGCCGCTTGGCCTGCAGCAGCGCCAGTTCCGCGTTCTTCAACAGATCCAGCGGATCTTCGGCTTCGCGCCCCAGCGCCACGCCGACACTTGCAGGCGCGAACACGCTGCGGCCGTCGATATTGTGTTCGGCGTTGCAGGTTTCGACGAGTTCGGCGCCGAGCGCCGCCGGTCCGCTGCCGCCGTGCCGGAAGATGACGGCGAAGGAGTCGCCGCCCACGCGAAAGGCTTTCGCGGTGTTCTTGAAACGCTGCTCGAGACGTTGCGCGATATCGGCGAGAACGGTGTCCGCGCCATCATGACCCAAGCTTGCGTGGATACCCTTGAAGCGGTCGATGTCGAGCAGCGCGAAGGTGGCGTCCTTCAACCCGCCGTTCATTTCTTCCAGCGCGCTCATCATTGCCAGGCGATTGCCGAGGCCCGTCAGATGGTCGGTGTGCGGTTGCGGCAGCGGTACAGCTTCGGCTTCCTTGCGCATCGTCACGTCCGCCAAAAGGCCGAGGCAGCGTTTGGCGGGCGGGGTGTCGCCCAGCATCGAGGCGCGCAGTTCGAACCAGGGATATTGGCCGTCCCGCGTTTGCACCCGGAATTCCATGCGGAAGGCGATACCCACTTGCGGCGAATATTCGCCGATCGCTGCCTCGAACATCGCGCGGTCGTCGTGATGGATGCGGCCGATCCAATCTTCGATGGCCAACTGCCCCGCTTCGCCGCCTTCGCCCAACAGCGAGAGCGCTTCGCCCGACAGCGTGAGCTGGCCCGAATGCAGGTCGAGATCGAATACGCCCTGTTGCGACGCGCCGATCGCTTCGGCGGCGGACGACAGCGCGGGCGCATCGCCTTCGGCTTTCGGCATCGGTTTGATAACCGAATGGCGCGTCAGGTGCGGCAAGTGCGGCAGATGAAGCGGTGGCAGGATCGCAATGCCCTCCCCCGCCGCGATTGCCAACGCGAGCAGCACCGTGCCCGCCGCCGCAAATCCGCCGACGGCGGCCGGCGCCACGAGATTGTTTCCAAACCCGCCGAACGCGCCCACTGCTGCTGCCGTCGCGACCAGCGCGAAGATCGCGGCACTCGGCGCCACCACGCGCGCGGTCTGCACGCCGTGGCGTCCGCGGTCGATCAGATAGGCCGCAATCGCGCCGGTGCCGAACACCACCGCCACCTGCGCGAATAGCGCCGCTCCCGGAATGCCGACGAAGGCAAGCAACGCAAGAACCAGAAGCCCGCGCAAACTCCAGGTGAAATAGCGCTCATAGCGCGGCCACACATTGGCGAGCGGAACGATGTGATTGGCCAGACGCGCGCCTGCAACCAGCGCCAGCAAGGCAAGGGCTGCCACGATCCCATAAGGACCGCCAACGCCCGTCGCGATACTGGCATCGAACATGCCCGCTGCCGCAAGGCGCGTGAACAGCACGGCGAAGATGAAGATCGCCGTCCAGCGCGGCGCGAAATGCCCCGTCATCACCGCGACGCCGGCCATGATCGCCGCCGCCGCCGCGATGAGGCCCGCAACGGCTGCCAGCAATATCGCAAGCTGACGGTTGTGCGCGGCGATGGACGGTTCGGTCCAGGCAAGCACGGTCGGTTCGGCCGAGGCATTGCGCAAACGGATCGCGATGGGCCCGGCGGTGGCCGGCGGGATCGTCACGCGGAAGGTCTTGCGGCCATAGGCGTTGGTGTTCTCGACGAGGATGCTGGATTCGGAACTGGCGACTTGCAGGATCTCGGGCCGCGTGGATGCGGGGAAGAAGCGCAGGCCAATACCCGGCGGCTGATTCGCCTGAAGAATACGGGTGACGGGCCGCACGGCGTCGTTCACCGCGTTGAACATGTACCAGCGCGAACCATCGCGCTCCGCGCCCGATGACGGCTGATAGGGGATCAGCACATTGCGCGCATCGATCACCGGCAACTGGCTGGCGAAGTCGATGGCGTGAACGTCCTTGGCCGTCTTCGGCACGGGCAGTTTCGCGGCACCGGCAGCGGAAACCGTCAGCGCAATCGCGAACCACGCGGTGAAAAGGGCAAGGCGTTTTAGCAACAGAAATCCCGATATTTTCGAGGGCCAGAATCAGGCCCGGCTAACCTAGCGTGTCGCGTCTTCCGCGAGCAAAGCGAACAGCACATGATCCTGCCACTCGCCATTGATGAGCAGATAGCGGCGCGCGATCCCTTCCTGCCGGAATCCGGCCTTCATGAGAAGGTTTTTCGAAGGCTCGTTGGAGGCAAGACACGCCGCCTCGATGCGATGAAGGGTCAAAGTCCCGAAGATGAAGGGGATGAGAGCTTTCACGGCGGAGAACATGTGCCCCTGCCGGGCGAAGCGTTCGCCGATCCAGTAGCCCATGGAGCAGCCCTGGGCGACGCCGCGACGCACGTTCGAGATGGTGCAACCGCCCATCAGCGTGTCCTCGGCGTTGAATACGAAGAAGGCATAAGCCGTGTCGGCGCGGGTTTCGCGCTGGTAGCGCTTGAGGCGGCGGCGGAACGCGCTCTTGGTCAGTTCGTCGCTCGCCCAGGACGGTTCCCACGGCGCCAGGAATTCGCGGCTTTCATGGCGCAGCCGCGACCACGCCTGATAATCGCCCACGCGCGGATAGCGCAGATAGACGCCCTCGCCCGTCAGGACCGGCTGCTGGCCGCCCGGAAATGTGAGGCCCCGCATGAAGGCCATGGCGCGGCCTTCACTCCGCTGCACGCAGTTTGGTGCCGCCGAAGCGGCCCGCGAAGGTTTGGTAGCTTTCGAGATGGCCGACCGGCCCGACCGCCGCCATGGCAGGACGTTCGGTCGCCATCAGCCGCGCACCGAACCGGCGGACAGCCGCCGCATCGACCGCTTCGAGTTTGGACGAGAGTTCTTCGACCGGCAGCACGCGCCCATGGGTGAACCATTGCGCCGCGATCTGCTCGCCGCGCGAGGACGGACGTTCCAGCCCCATCAGCATGCCGGAACGAAGCTGCGCCTTGGCACGCGCCACTTCCACTTCGGTCGCGGTCTCGGCCATCAGCGCCATCTCGCCCGCGAGCACCGGCGCGATCTCCGACGCCTCTTTCTCTCCCGTGCCGGTATAGACGCCGATCACGCCGCCATCCTTGAAGGATTGCGAGAAGGAATAGATCGCGTAGCAGAGGCCGCGCTTCTCGCGCACCTCCTGGAACAGCCGCGAGGACATGCCGCCGCCAAGTGCTGTGGCGTAAACCTGCGCCACATAGAAATCGGGATCGGTGGAGGCCACGCCCGGGAAGGCGAAGGTCAGGTGCGCCTGTTCGAGATCGTCGCCCGCACGATGATCGCCGCCGCCATAACGCGCGGCTTCGGCGGCGGGCACGTCGCCGCCGCGGAACGTGGAAAGCTTGTCCTGGGCTATCTTGAGGATGTCGGCATGGGTGACCGCGCCGGATGCCACCACCACCATGCCGCCCGCGCGATAGTTGCGCGCCATGAAGTCGTGCAGGTTCTCCCGGCTGAACCCGCTGACGGTGGCTTCCTCGCCGAGGATCGGCCAGCCCATCGGCTGGCTCGGATAGATCACCGACTGGAGATTGTCGAAGACGAGGTCGTCGGGCGTGTCGCGCGACTGACCGAGTTCCTGCAACACCACCTGACGTTCACGCTCAAGCTCGGCCTGGTCGAAGGTCGGGTTGGTCAGGATGTCCGACAGAATATCGAGTGCCAGCGGCACGTCGTCTTTCAGGATGCGGGCGTGGAAGGCGGTCTGCTCGCGGCTGGTGTAGGCGTTGAGGAAGCCGCCCACCGATTCCATCTCGATGGCGATCTCGCGGGCGTTGCGCCGCTCGGTGCCCTTGAAGGCCATGTGCTCCAGCATGTGCGCCACGCCCATCACGGGCTTGGTCTCCTGCCGCGCACCGGCATTGACCCAGATGCCCACGAAGGCGCTTTCCAGTTGCGGCATTGGATCAGTTATGACCGTCAGCCCGTTGGAAAGCTTGCCGATTTCAACATTCATGGGGTACGCCTGTTGGCAATGTAATCACGCACAGTCTCAAGCCGGTTGGGCAAGGTGTCCACCCGCTCCCGACCGTCATAGAGGCCCGCGAGCCTCGGCGGCAAGGGGGGCGTTTTGCCGGTGGCGCGTTCCACCGCATCGGGGAACTTGGCGGGGTCCGCCGTGGAGAGGATCACGACCGGGCCCTCCGATTTCGGCGCGGCGGCCACGGCCACGGCGGTGTGCGGATCGATCAGGCGACCGGTCTCGCGATAGACCCGCGCGATGACCTCCAGCGTCTGCGCGTCGTCGCAGCGGTAGGCGGAGTAGCGGGCGCGAAGGGCCTCCAGCACGGCGGGCGGAAGGGTGAGGCTGCGGCTCCTGGCGAACCCCGCCATCGCATCGCGGACCCAGCCCGCGTCCCTGCCCGACGCCTCGAACAGGGCACGTTCGAAATTGCTGGCGACCTGGATATCCATCGACGGACTCAACGTCGGATGGGCATCGCCGGACGCATAGACCCCGCTCTCCAGCGTGCGGAACAGGATGTCGTTCCGGTTGGTGGCGATGACGAGCTTGCTCGTCTTCAGCCCCATCCGCTGGGCGGCCTCGGCGGCAAAGATGTCTCCGAAATTGCCGGTGGGGACCACGAATGTGGGTGGCGCCCCCAGTTTCGCGGCGGCGGTAAAGTAATAGACCGTCTGGGCGGCGATGCGGGCGAAGTTGATAGAGTTGACCGCCGTGAGGCTCGTCTGTTTTGCGAAGGCTTCGTCCGCGAACAGCGCCTTCACGATGGCCTGCGCGTCGTCGAAGCTGCCTTCGAGCGCGATGTTGTGGACATTGGCATAAGGCGCGGTCGTCATCTGGCGCCGCTGGACCTCGCTTACCCTGCCCTTTGGATGCATCACGAAGACTTCGATGTTCGGCCGATCGCCCAGCGCCGCGATGGCCGCAGACCCCGTGTCGCCGGAGGTGGCGGCAACGACGGTGGCGCGGCCTCCCCGCTTGGCAAGCGCGCGCGCGAACAGCCGCCCAAGGATTTGCAGCGCCACGTCTTTGAAAGCGAGCGTCGGACCATGAAAGAGTTCGAGCAGGTACCGGCCCTGACCGAGATCGACGAGCGGCGCGACCTCCGGCGTCTCGAACGTCGCGTAAGCCGCTTCGATATCGGCGCGCAGATCGGCCTGCGAAAAGGCGTTGCCGGTGAAGCGCGAGAGAATCTGGAACGCGACATCGGCGTAGCGCGCATTCGCGAAACCGGCGATCTCCGCAGCGCTCAGTTGCGGCCACGTCTCCGGCAGGAACAGCCCGCCGTCTGGGGCGAGCCCCGCCAGCAGAACATCGTCAAAAGATTGCGGCGGCGCCTGCCCCCGCGTGCTCACATAACGCATCGGTTCACATCGCAAATGACGGGCAGGCAATAGCCCCCTGGGACGGGATTGGGAAGCTTGGACCGGAATGCGGTTTACGGGGCCCTGCCCAATCGCCCCTTCTGGCGATGCCAAACCAGATAGACGGCCAAAAGACCCAGAGCCATCAGATACCAGGTAATCGCATATTGCAGATGGTTGTTGGGAAGGCTGACCACGGTCTGCCCGCCCTTGGGCCAGCCACCGGGATTGGGCGTAGCGTCAGCTTCGACCACGACCGGGGCCACTAGCGTTAAATGATTAAGCGCGGCCATGGCCTTCACGTCGCGCGCGAACCAGAGTCGCTTTTGCAGATCCGGTTTCGGCGTGAAGAGATTGGCGGAATCCGGTGTGCGCCAAACCCCGGTGACGCGTTGCTTCCCTTCCAACTGACCCGCGACGCGCGTTTTGGGATCGCGCAGATTTTGCGGAATCATCCCCCGGTCGACGATCAG
>CAZTCU010000055.1:0-12817 GCA_964612235.1 uncultured Rhizobium sp. | reverse complement strand
ATGATCTTGTCGAACGCGGTGGAGCGCTGACCGTAACGGTCCACTTCCAGCATCGCGGGGAAATCGTCGGGATCGACGGCGTTGTAGGCAGGATCCTTGGTGATGTTTTCCATGGCGCGCTCTCCAGTGACCTTTCGTCAGGTGGGAATTATGCGCCTCGTTCCAAGACCCCGCAAGGAAAATGACGGGGCCGTCATTAAAGCGTGATTTGGCTGTCAAAACGTAATGTTATAACATTTCTATCCGTTATGGATTCGAGCGTCGTCGCTGTGCAAAAACCCTTTCCTCTCGCGGCCCACGATCACGACGCATGTGCAGCAAAAGCGTTGGCGGATGCGGAGAAGGTGGCGGCTTCACGAGGCCTGCGGTTCACGCCGCTGCGCCACTATGTCCTCGAGATGCTGCTCGCGAGCCACAGGCCGGTAGGTGCTTACGACGTGCTGGGGGCGCTGGCCCGCGAGGACTCGCCTGCCCGTCCTTCGCCGCCCACGGTTTATCGCGCGCTCGAATTCCTGCTGGAGCAGGGCTTCGCGCATCGCGTGGCGTCGAAGAACGCCTATGTCGCCTGCTTCATGCCGGGAGCCCGGCACAGGACGCACCTGCTGATCTGCCGGGCCTGCGGTCAGGCGGGCGAAATGGCGAACAGAAATCTCGAAGATGCACTCGACGATGCAGCGGGGCGGTTCCGGGTGGAACAGGAATATGTCGAGCTGATCGGCCTTTGCGAGGAATGCGCGCGGCGCGCGTGATAAAATAACGAATCGAGTCGAGGGATTCGCGTGCCGCTTTTCGCCCTTTACACGCTGATCGCGATCGCCGTGGGAACGGCGGTGAGCCTTGCGGTCTATATCCAGCGCAGCGGAAAACTGTCCCGGCTTTTTCTCGCCCTCCCGCGCACGTCGCGTAACGCACTGATCCGCAAGCCGGCGCTGCTGAAACTTGGCGGCGAAACGCGGACCATCACCTATCTCTCCTGCCGCATCGCCAACGCGCCGGAGATCGAACAGGCATTCCGGACCCGTCCCGCCCAACTCATCCGACTGTTCGAGAAGCGATTGGGCGCGCTCTATGAAGCGGTGCTCGCCCATGGCGGCACGGTGGAACGCTTCGGCTCCGCAGGCTTCGCCGCCTATTGGAACGCACCACTCGACGATTCCGAGCATGCGGCCCATGCAGTTGCCGCCGCCGTGCGCATGATGCGGGTGATCCGCACGCAGAACGCAATGACGGTGGTGCGCCACGAAATTGCAGCGCCTCCCATGCAGCTCGCCATCGGATTGGCGACGGGGCCGGCGGCCGCCGGGTTGTTCGGCGGCGTCTATTCGGTTTCGGGCGCCTGCGTGCCGCGCGCGGAGGAATTGCGCGCGGCATGTGCGGAATATGGCTTCACCGCACTTGCCGATGCGGAAACCGCTGCACAGGCGCAACAATTCGCGCTTCTGGAGATCGACCGCCCCGCGCGCGGGACCGACGAGACCTCCGCGATCCATGCGCTGATGGGAGATCCGGGCGTGCGCGCCAGCCCCACGTTCCGCGCGCTTGCGACCTATCACGACCGTATATTCGCAGCACTTGACGCCCATGATCAAAAGGAAGCCGCCACACTCATCGCGCAGGCGAGCCATCTGTCGGGCGCAAGCGCCAAACTCTACGAACTCTATCGCCGCCGCGATCTGCGCGAACCGCTCAGGCAGGCGAGCTGAGGCCGTAAAGCGCTACGGGACGTCCTTCGAGCTTCGCCCATAGCTGGTCGCCAAACGAGAAGTGCCACCATTCATCCGGATGGCCGGCGAAACCTTCTTCCGCCATCACCCAATGGAGCAGCCGGCGGTTGGCGCGCGCTTCCTCATCGGAAAAACACATTTCGAGATCGCGTTCGAAATGATCGCGATGGGCGATCTTCGTCACGTCGTCGAACAGCGAACCCATCCAGAGTTGTTCGCCGTCTTTCCAGCGCAGGGTGAGATCGGTAGCGGCACCCGTTTCATGCGGAGCGGGCGAATTCTCATCGGTCGTGGGCGCGGCCCAATAATTTTCGACTTCACGAAGACGTTCGGCATCGGAAAGTTCCGGCCTGCGCGCCTTAAGTTCGGCAGGCATCCAGACATCGTGGAAATAGGCCTGCACAGCCTTTGGCCGCCATGCATCGAGCAGGAAAAGCTCAAGACCGGCGGACGACAACCGCGCATTCACCCGCAAAAGTTTCACAACCACGCCCTTGCGCAGGAACAGTTCGGGGATCGACCCGTCGATGGGCCGCCAATAGGGCGGGTTTCGCCGGCTATGGTAAAAATTCTCGCCGGCGATCCCGCTCGCACGCGCATCGGCAAGCGGCTCGCCGAAGACATCGGATGCCCGATCAAGGGGATGGGCGCGAAAGCCCGCCTTTGCCGAACGCAGTTGCGCCTGGTCCGGAATCGGGCGGCGTCGCAGATCTTCCAGGAGGCCGAAGGGTGTCATGTCTCGCCGTGTGCGGGGCAAATCGAGTATAAGATGCGCGGACGAAATTGAAGACGGGCCATGAGCGTCGCCAGCTATTTTCCGGCCAATTACCGCGAGGGCAGGGCCGCTTTCATCAAGGTGGCCGACAAACAGGGCATGGACATCACCACCCGCGTCCATCCCGCCGCCAAGGGCCCGCGCGGCCGGCCGCTGTTCATGGACGTGGCCTGCGCGGGCGATCGCGCAGCCAAGCGGGCGCTGCTGCTGATCTCCGGCACCCACGGCGTCGAGGGTTATTTCGGGTCCGGCGTGCAGACCGGCCTGCTGCGCGATGGCCTCGCCAAGCGCATCCCCAAAGGCGTGAAGCTCGTCGTGCTGCACGCGCTGAACCCGTTCGGCTTCGCCTGGGACCGCCGCGTCAACGAAGAGAACGCGGACATCAACCGCAATTTCGTCGATTACAGGAAGCTCCCCGCCAATCCGGCCTACGATGCGCTGGCTCCGTGGATCGCGCCGAAGGATATTTCCGACGACACGATGAAGGAGGCCAACCGCAAGCTCGGCGAATATGCGGGCCAGCATGGCCCCTTCGCGCTGCAAACCGCGATAAGCGCCGGTCAATACACCCATGCAGACGGGGTTTATTTCGGCGGACAGCGCGAAAGCTGGTCGGCGGCGATGCTGAAGGACGTGATCGTCGAGCATCTTCGCGGCATCACCAAGCTCGTCGTCATCGACTATCACACCGGCCTTGGCGATTGCGGCAGCGCCGAGATGATCACCGAGGATCTGCCGGGCTCATCGGCCTATACGCGGCAGAAGACGATCTGGGGCGAACGCATCAAATCGAGCGAGGCGGGCGAATCCGTTTCCGCACCGCTGACCGGCACCATCGACAAGGCGATGGCGAAATTCATGGGCAAAGCCGAACTGACCTTCGCGGCCCTCGAAGTTGGCACCGCGCCGATGCGCGATGTGTTCAACGCGTTGCGGAAGGACAACTGGCTGCATCTGCAGAAGAAGCCCGACCGTTCCCGCTGGGAAGCGATCAAGGGCGAAATCCGCGCCGCCTTCTATCCCGACACCGAAAAGTGGAAAGACGACGTATGGGAGCACGCGGTCGAGACGCTCGATCCGGCGCTTGCCTCGCTTGCCTGAACGGTTTGCGGCGTGAACGCCTTCCGCGCTATAGCAACGCCCATCCGCACCCGTAGCTCAGCTGGATAGAGTGCCGCCCTCCGAAGGCGGAGGTCACAGGTTCGAATCCTGTCGGGTGCGCCAGCCTCAAACGCCTGATCGAAGCGTGATCGCGCAGATGAAATCGCGCAAATGAAAACGGCGCCCGAAGGCGCCGTTTCCGTCAAGCGATTGTACCGCTTAGGCCTTGCGACGGCGCATGGCGCCCATACCGGCGAGGCCAGCACCGACAAGCGAGAGCGTAAGCGGCTCCGGCACATCGCCGATCGGCGTACCGCCGCCCTGGTCGCTCGCGATAATGTAGACTTTGTCGACCACGACGTCGGAGGCCGGTGCGCCCTGCGGCTGGAAATCGAAGGTGACGATATAGTCGCCTTCGGTCAGCACATTGGCGAAGCCTTGATAATGCAACCAAGCTTGCGGGTCGTTCTGGCCATGCACCGAATAGCTCGCCAGCGTCACGCTTGCGATCGTGCCGGAGAAATACGCGTCGAACTGGTTGTTGAAGCCGTTCAGCGGCGCATAGGCATCGAAGCCGATTTCGTAGTTGCCGGCCAGGAGATGGATGGTCTGTGTCAGCGTCTGATGAGCGATGTCGTCCACGAAATAGGCGCCATGCGTACCGGCAGCGTCCGGGCTCGGGCCCGCGGCATTATCGGCCGGCACGGCTTCGCCGAATGCAGAGCCAGTGCTTCCGTCCGTCACGATCACCGACACGGGATACGCGCCGCCGCCCGAAATGGCCCAGTTGTTCAGACCGTCTTCGAAACTGCCGTTCTGCACATAGTTCGGGACGGCCTGCGCCGAGCCCGCGCACAACGTCAGCCCTACGATCACGCCTGCCCAGATTTTCTTGCTTGCCATCGATCTCACCAAAGAAGTTGAACGCAACTTCCCCAGGACAAGCAATTTGCAAGCCAATCCGGTAAGCCATTGTTCAAGGTGACATTTCAAAATTAACCATAATCGACTTGTAAATAGCGCGGACACAAAGACGGAGGCCGAAGCCTCCGTCTTTCGCGCCGATCATCAGAACGAAATCCAGACACCGCTGCGCCAATAGCCGCGGCCGTGATGTTCGCGCCAGCGGTAATGCTCATGGGCGCGCCAACGCCAACTATCAGGATAAACCGTCACGCCGAATTCAGGCCGGTAGTCGTAGTGGTGGCGCACATGCCAGCAATCACCATCGCGATTGCAGACGATAGCGGCGGATGCGCCCGTGGTGCTCACACCCAAAAGCCCGGCGCTCAGGGCCGCGGCTGCCGCAAGTTTCAAAGCTGTTTTCATAACAGACTCTCCCGTTTCAGCCGCCTCCACCGGCGATTAACGGGTCGGCGAAAAAGGCGTTCCGGACGCAACCTGAGTTCCGGCAGGAACCGCCGTATCAGATCGGCACCTTGCTGCAACGGAGCGATTGATCCTGATCGTGCAGGGGCGTGCGCCGCGACGGGCTGAAATCGGCGCGTACATGCGCCCACCAGAATCCGACATAGGATTTCTCGGTGCCTGGCCCGAAAACAGCCGGTGCAAGTTTCCTGAGCCTGGGAAGCCGTGTCCACGCCACATTGGGAAAGGTGTGGTGTTCGTTGTGATAACCGGTGTTGAAGAGGATGAGATTGAGCGGCGAATAGGTTGAGCGTGTGGGCGCGAGCGCATCGTCGCCGGGATGTTCGGCAAGCGATTGTCCGAGGTTTGTCACGCCGCATTTGCCGAGAAACAAAGACAGACTCCAGATGTGATAGAGCCAGCCGAGAAACCCGAAAGCAGCAAAGAGAAAAACATTCGTAGCAATGGAGACGCCGATGAATATCCGGCGTTCGGTCTCGGGGGCTTTCGTCGCGCCGATGCGGCGCTGACGGTCTTTCGTCGCCTGCCCCGTGCGCTTTCGATAGAACGGATTGAAGATCTTGTTGGAGATCATGAAGCCGAGCGGCATCGCCTGCACGATCAGTTCTGCCAATGTCAGCCAATGCTGCAGGTTCGGATTTTTCGCACGATGCGCGCGCCGCGCGAGGAACCGGCACAGATCCTCATGTTCGTAGTCGCGTTCGTAATTGCCCAGATGCGGATGGTGGCTCGACACATGCTCGTGCTGATAGGTGAGCTGGCGTCCGAATGAGGTGGTGATGACTTCCAGCAGCAGATCGAAGGCAAGCTTCGCGCGCCGTTCGCGAAAGACCAGACGATGCGCGGTTTCGTGGATCAGCGATCCCACGGAATGCAGCACAAGCTGGCCGAAGAAGAACGCCGCGAAGAACACCACAAAGACATTGGTGCGCGAGACCAGCCAGATCGCCGTCCAATGTATGGCGAGAAGCAAAATCGCGCCGATCAGCCCGCGCCAATCCGCACCGGCCAGATTCGCCGCTTCGGGATGGGCCTTCAGCACCGCCACGCGCATCTCGATATGGCGGCGCGATTGCGGCGAGAGGAGATTTTCCTGATGCGTGGGGCCGTCGCCGGGACGCACGGCCGCAATTTCACCGGCAATGCCCATGGTTCAGCGTCCGGATCGGGCTGTGAGCATCAGCCTCTGCTTTTCATGATGTCGCGAATCTCGCGAAGCAAGGACACGTCTTCGGGAATGACGGCTGGCGGGGCTTCCTTCGGCGAGGTGAGCTTGTTGATCTGACGGATCAGCAGGAACAGCACGAGCGCCACGATGAGGAAATTGATCATCGCGTTGATGAAGTTGCCATAGTTGAGCGTCACCGCGCCGGCCTTGGCCGCTTCGGCAAGAGAGTCCGTATGCGGGCCCTTGAGCGTGACGAAGAAATTGGAAAAGTCGAGACCGCCCAGAAGAATGCCGAGCGGCGGATTGATGATGTCCTTCACCACCGAATTGACGATGCCGGTGAATGACGCGCCGATGATCACACCGACCGCGAGGTCGATGACATTGCCGCGCATCGCGAATTTCTTGAATTCGTCGAACATTGCCAAACCCCAAGCCTGTTTGCCGGAAAAAGCTAATCTCCGGCGGGGACTTCAACAACCCAGGCGCGCAGCATTGCGCACAGGGCCCAGCCCGCGGACCCGCCGGCGATCACACCCAGCGTATTGGCTATCTCGTCCCTGAAACTCATGTCGCGGCCGACCATACCCTGGAGGACCTCCAGCCCGCCCCCGAACGCCACCAGCCCCACAAGACCCCACAGCCACCAACGCCGGGCTTCCAGCGCCACCGTGATCAGCCCGGCCAGAAGGGCGTAAGCCCCGAAATGCTGCAACTTGTCCCAGACATCGAACCCCACAGTGCCTGGGCCCAATTCCCCCCAAGCCACAAGGGCCAAAAAACCCCAGAACAGCGCCATGGCCAGATGGGTCAGGTTTTTCTCGCTTTTTGGGGTCATGTGGGCCTTCTTGGATCTTATGGGTATGGCAACACTGGCTTGAAAAGCGCTTAAGCCCCGTATATGACCCCGCCTCTTTTGGGCCGCCCGGCTGGGCATGCCGTGGCGACCCTCAATGCGAACAGACGTCCGACAGCCTCACCGGCAACCGTGGCGCCAATAAGGAGATCCGCAAAATGCCCAAGATGAAGACCAAGTCGAGCGCCAAGAAACGCTTCAAATTCACGGCCAATGGCAAGATCAAGCACGGTCAGGCAGGCAAGCGCCATGGCATGATCAAGCGTTCCAACGAGCAGATCCGGGAACTCCGGGGAACCTCGACGATGAGCGCCTCCGAAACCCAGCGCGTGAAGCGCTGGATGCCCTACGGTTGAGGGAGAGATAGATGTCCAGAGCACCCCGCGCCGTACCAAGTCACGCCCGCCGCAAGAAAGTCTTCAAGCAGGCCAAGGGCTTCTATGGCCGCCGCAAGAACAACATCACCTCGGCCAACGCCGCGGTCGACCGTTCGCTGCAGCACAACTATATCGGCCGCAAGCTGAAGAAGCGGAATTTCCGCGCCCTTTGGATCCAGCGGATCAATGCGGCCTGCCGCGAGCATGGCGTCACCTACAGCCGATTTATCAGCGGGCTTCAGAAGGCAGGTATCGACATCGACCGCAAGGTGCTGTCGGACCTCGCCATTCATGAGCCCGCCGCCTTCAAGGCTCTGGTGGATCAGGCTTCCGCCTAACGGTACATCCTCTCCATCGGAGCAGCGGGTCTTGGCAAATCGCGCAAGGCCTGATTTCAAGCCGTTCCGACCGGGGTTGATTCCATGAGCGATATTCAGAGTCTTGAGCGCGACATTCTCGGCGCCATCGAAGCCGCGCGCGACGAAGCCGCCCTTGAGCAGGTGCGCGTGGGCGCGCTCGGCAAGAAGGGCAGCGTCAGCGAACTTCTGAAAACCCTCGGCGCGATGTCGCCCGACGAGCGCAAAACGCAAGGTCCGCTGATCAACGGCTTGCGCGACCGCGTGAGCGAAGCCATCGCCACGCGCAAATCCGCGCTTGGCGACGAGGCGTTGAACGCAAAACTCTCTAGCGAACGCATCGACATCACCTTGCCGCCGCGCCCCGAACCGCGCGGCAGCATCCACCCCGTCTCACAGGTGCTCGACGAGATCACCGCGATTTTCGCCGATCTCGGCTTCGCCATCGCCGAAGGGCCGGACGTCGAACTCGACGACAACAATTTCACCAAACTCAACATGCCGCCCGGACATCCCGCGCGCGAGATGCACGATACGTTCTATGTTGCGCCGCAGGCCGACGGCGTTCGCCATGTGCTGCGCACGCACACCTCGCCGGTGCAGGTGCGCACCATGCTCAAGCAGAAGCCGCCCATCCGCATCATCGCCCCGGGCCGCACCTATCGCGTCGATTCCGACGCCACGCATACCCCGATGTTCCACCAATTCGAAGGTCTGGTGATCGACCGGGAAACCCATCTGGGCCATCTGAAATGGGTGATGGAGGAGTTCGCCAAGGCGTTCTTCGAAGTCGATAACGTCGAGATGCGCGCGCGGCCGAGCTTCTTTCCCTTCACCGAACCCAGCGTCGAATGGGACATTCGCTGCGACCGTTCCGGCGGACAGATCAAATTCGGCACCGGCAATGACTGGCTGGAATTCGCAGGCTCCGGCATGGTGCACCCGCGTGTGCTCGAAATGTGCGGGCTCGATCCGAATGTCTATCAGGGCTATGCGTTCGGCGGAGGTCTCGACCGGCTCGCCATGCTGAAATACGGCATTCCAGATCTTCGTCCGATGTTCGAATCCGACTTGCGCTGGCTGCGCCATTACGGCTTTGCCGCGCTCGACATCCCCACGCTTGATGGGGGGCTGTCACGATGAGCGCGCGGAACGCAATGGAAGAAACCCACGCAGAGGCGTGGAGAACGCGGAGGGTACTGCGCTCCGCGCCTCCGCGCCTCCGCGTGCCATCCTTGGAGGGCAGCCCATGAAATTCACGCTCTCCTGGATCAAGGACCATCTCGACACCGATGCCGATGCGGTAACGGTCGCAGACAAACTGACGAGCATCGGCCTCGAAGTGGAATCGGTGGAAGACGCGGGCGCACGGCTGAAGGATTTCGTCGTCGGCTATGTCGTCTCCGCCGAAAAACATCCCAATGCCGACAAGTTGAAGCTCTGCATGGTGGATGTCGGCGAAGGCGCGCCTATTCAGGTCGTCTGCGGCGCACCCAACGCACATACCGGCATGAAAGGTGTGTTCGCGCGGCCCGGCACTGTCATCCCGGCCAGCAACGAGGTGCTCAAGGTCGGCACCATTCGCGGCGTGGAATCGCGTGGCATGCTGTGTTCGGAACGCGAGCTTCTTCTGTCCGATGAACACAACGGCATCATCGAACTTCCCGAAGGCGCCAAGGTGGGCGCGCCTGCCGCCGCAGCGCTCGGCCTCACCGATCCGGTGATCGACATCGCCATCACCCCCAATCGCGGCGACGCGACAAGCGCGTTCGGCGTAGCGCGCGATCTGGCGGCGTCCGGCCTCGGCACGTTGAAAGACGGGCGCGTAGAGATCATCGAAGGCAGGTTCAAAAGCCCCAAGTCGGTGACGCTGAACTTCACGCCCGATACCGCCGATGCGTGTCCGGTGTTCGCAGGCCGTTACATCCGCAACGTGAAGAACGGGCCTTCGCCCAAATGGGTGCAGGACAAGCTGAAGGCCGTGGGTCTGCGTCCGATCTCGGCACTTGTCGACGTGACCAACCTGATCGCGCATGATCGCGGCCGCCCGCTTCATGTCTTCGATGCAGACAAGCTGCAGGGCAACATGCAGGCGCGCCTCGCCCGGGACGGCGAGCAGATGCAGGCGCTCGACGGCAAGAGCTACACGCTCGATTCCACCGTGACGGTGATCGCCGACGATCACGTTGCGCGCGGTATCGCAGGTGTGATGGGCGGCGAAGACACGGGCTGTACCGAAAGCACCACCAATGTCTTCGTGGAATCGGCGTGGTTCGATCCCGTGCGCACCGCCGCCACCGGACGCAAGCTCGGCATTGTGTCGGATGCGCGTTACCGCTTTGAACGCGGCGTCGATCCCGATTTCGTTCTGCCGGGCCTCGAACTCGCGACCAAACTGATCCTCGAATTCTGCGGCGGCGAACCGGCGGAGATCGTCGTGGCGGGCAGCCCGCCCGATATCCGCAGGACCATCGCATTCGCCCCCGACACTGTGAAACGTCTCGGCGGCCTCGACATTCCGCGCACCGAGATCGCCACCATCCTCTCCAATCTCGGTTTCGAGATCGAAGACGAAAATCCGATGAAGGTCACCACGCCGTCATGGCGTAGCGACGTCATCGGGCCCGCCGATCTTGTCGAAGAGGTCGTGCGCATCTACGGCCTCAACAAGGTGCCGTCCGCGCCCATGTCGCGCCCGCATGCGGTGGCGCGCGCCACGCTCACACCCGCACAACGTCGCACGCGCGCCATCCGTCGGGCGCTCGCCGCGCGTGGTTTCAATGAAACCATTTCCTATTCTTTCATTCCCCGTGCCCACGCCAAACTGTTCGGCGGCGGCGACGATGCGCGCCAGATTGAAAATCCCATCGCCTCGGATATGGACGCGCTGCGCCCCAGCGTGCTGCCGTCGCTGCTCGCAGCGGCCGCGCGCAATCAGGCGCGTGGCTTCGCCGACCAGATGCTGTTCGAAATCGGCGCGCAATTCGAAAACGGTGCGGCCGGCGGGCAGACTGCCATAGCCGCAGGCATCCGAGCGGGCGCGGGCGTGCGCGACTGGATGAAATCGTCCCATGCCGTCGATGCGTTCGACGCCAAGGCCGACATGCTCGTCGTTCTCGAAACTGCGATGGGTGCGGCGATGACCGCGCCCGTGAAACCGGGCGTAGCCGCCTGGTATCATCCCGGCCGTTCGGGAACGCTGGCGCTAGGTCCCAAGGCGCTCGCGGCATTCGGCGAAATCCATCCGAAGATCCTCGCGGCTTTCGATCTCAAAGGCCCGGTCGTTGCGTTTGAGGTGAATCTCGATGCAATCCCCGAACCCAAGGCGAAAGGAAAAGCCCGCACGCAGTTCTCGCCATCGCCCTATCAACCCGTCGAACGCGATTTCGCGTTCGTGGTGGATGCAAATATCGCCGCAGAAGACGTGTTGAGGGCCGCGAAAGGCGTGGACCGCAACCTGATCGAAACCGCTTCCGTCTTCGATCTCTACGAGGGCAAGGGCGTGCCCGAAGGCAAGAAGTCGCTCGCCATCGCGCTGCGCCTGCAACCGAAGGACAAGACGTTGACCGACGCCGAGATCGAAGCCATCGCGCAAAAGATCGTGGCGGCGGTAACCAAGGCGACCGGAGCAACCTTACGAGCTTAGAGGATCGCGATGGCTGAAGGGCGTTTCGACAGGAAATCCGGCCTCGCCTTCGTCGTCGCGTTCGGCGTCGTGAGCCTCTTTGCCGACGCGGCCTATGAAGGCATGCGCGGTATTTCGGGGCCATTTCTCGCAACCCTAGGTGCGAGCGGCACGGCTGTCGGCATCATCGCTGGCGCGGGCGAACTTGCCGGTTATCTGTTGCGGCTGTTCTCCGGCGCGCTGGCGCAAAAGACCCGCGCCTACTGGACCATCACACTGTTCGGTTATGTCATCCAGATGGCGGCGGTGCCGCTGCTGGCCTTGGCCGGTTCGTGGTGGATGGCAGCGCTGCTGATCGTCATCGAGCGCGCGGGCAAGGCGATGCGCAATCCGCCCCGCGACGTGATGCTGGCGCGCGCGGGCGACCAGATCGGCCATGGCTGGGCCTTCGGTCTGCACGAAGCGCTCGATCAGACGGGCGCGATAGCCGGGCCATTGATCGCAGCCCTCGTCTTGTGGCTGCACCACGACTATCGCGCGGCGTTCGCCTGGCTCGGCGTTCCGGCGGCGCTCACCTTGTTCAGCCTGTTCATCGTGCGCATCCGGTTTGGGTTCGCTGGCCACGTCAGCGAGGCACAGAAAATCGCACCAGGCGGCAGCTTGTCCCGCGCGTTCTGGCTCTATGCGGTGGCGACCGCTCTGGTCGGTTTCGGCTTCGCGGATTTTCCGTTGATTGCCTTCCACTTCGAGAAGGCCGGTATCGTTTCGGAAAGCTTCATTCCCCTCTTCTACGCGGCAGCGATGGGCGCCGCCGGTTTGGGTTCGCTGCTGTTCGGGCGTTGGTTCGACGCACGCGGACTTTCGGTCCTGATCCCGGGCATGCTGCTTGGGATTCTTGTGGTCCCGTTCGGTTTCCTCGGCGGTTTCTGGATGGGACTGGCAGGCGCGCTTCTCTGGGGTCTGTCGCTCGGCGTGCATGAGGCGGTGATGTCCGCTGCAGTGGCCAGGATGGTGGCGGAACAGGATCGGCCGAGGGCCTATGGCATTTTCACCGCCATTTTCGGAATTGCCTGGTTCGTCGGGAGCGCGGCGCAGGGCGCGCTCTACGATCTTTCGATTCCGTCGCTTGTGATCATGTCTGTCGCGGCGGAAATCGCGGCGTTTTTGCCGCTCTTTGGCGCATTGCGGTCGTTGCAGGGGTCTGCGGCTGGACGGGGCTGACTCCCGCCGCTATGTACCCGCGCCCATGACCGATCTGGCCAAAATCCGCAATTTTTCCATTGTCGCTCATATCGACCATGGAAAATCGACACTCGCCGACCGCCTGATCCAGGTGACGGGCGGGCTGTCGAGCCGCGAGATGAAAGAGCAAGTGCTCGATTCCATGGATATCGAGCGCGAACGCGGCATCACCATCAAGGCCCAAACCGTGCGTCTCGAATACAA